>JAYSTZ010000482.1:0-3365 GCA_043719365.1 Verrucomicrobiaceae bacterium
GCAGTCACCGATCCAGCCGCTCCGTTCGCGCATGAGCGTGACGGAGTGAAGCGGACCGCCGGGACTCTTCACTCCGACATCAAAGACGGTCGGCGCCTCTTCCTGCACAGAAACGATCTGGCCGCTGCGGTACAGCTCCAGTCCATCGACTTGGACGCCTCCATGCAGATCGACAATATACTTCCGTGCGGACTGTTCGTGTTCTCGTGCGATCAACATTGCCGCCCACTCCATACGGATAGAGGCAAAGGTGCAAGCGTCGCGGCGAACTATTCGCGTCTGGCGTTCTTTCAGGTGCCAGATGCTGGGTTTATGGGCTGTGATTTGTGAATGGTGATTTGTGAATGGTCGCAAACGGGAAGAGTGCGCCAACACGCTTGCGACTAATCACAAATCACAAATCACAAATCACAGCGTCCCCCTTACTTCTCCTTCTTCGAGGGCGCAGCGGGCAAAAGACGAAGGGTTTGCAGCGTCTCGGGCGTCTTATAGTGGCGCTTGAGGCCGCTGTCTTTGAGAGCGGAAGCAGGGACGTGCGTGATGAATTCCGCGAAGCACTTTTCGACACGCTTCTTTTGCAGGTCGAGCCCTTTGCGGGTCTCCCAAAATTCCGCTTCGATATTAGCCAATGCGCGCGCGGCTTCATCGGGGCCGAGGTCTTCGTGGCGGGCCATGACCCATACGAGTTCGGGATCTTCCGGGAGTGAGACAGGGAAGGGGACAAAGGGGACTTTGATTTCTTCTTCCAGCGCGATGGTCGCGTCCACCTTCACTTCGCTCGTCACTGTGCGGTCGGGGAGCGTGATTTCCACGGCGACTTTCTTTCCTTCTTCGTCGGGTGTGATGGAGACGTTTTCCTCGCCGAATTTCGTCGCCATTTCGCTGGCAAATTCTTGCATCGTATCGGGCTCGATATTGGGCAATGCACCATTTTCGCAGAACTTGTCGAAAGCCTGCAAATTCTTGGCCAGCCGCACTTCCTTGGCGACCTCGTCGTAAATTGTGGAGGCCAAATGCGGGTCCTTGGTGGCTTTGGGTAACACCTTCTCGAGCAGCGCGAGGAACATTGCCTCGTTCAATCCTTTGTTTTTCATGCGGGCGGCGTTGGTAGTCGGGAACGGGAAAACTGCAAAGCCATTGCGCGGAAATCTTCGCGTTTCCCTGATGAATTTCCAGGAGACTGCAAAAGAACTTTGACTAAAACGGGGCGCTTGTCGTCTATGGCTCTAACAAACGAGCCGTCCGAAGGGTCGATGCGTTTGAAACTCAAAAACAAAAACACAACTCCAATCATTCAGATGAAATTGAAAAACCTGTTCACCATCACCATCGCTGCACTCGCTATCACTTTCCCGGCTTTCGCTGAGGAAGAGACGCCACTCGGCAAGGAGATGGAAAAAGTCGGTAAAGTCATGAAGGCCATCGGTCGCGCCGCAAAAGAAGGCAAAGTGACTAAGGATATGGCTCCCAAGGTTGACGAAGCAAAGGCCGCCTTTGAAGCCGCTTCGAAGCTCGAGCCAGTAAAGCTCAAAGACGTGGCAGCCGCCGACAAGGCAAAGTTCCTCGCGGACTACAAGGCTGGTTGCGAAGCATCCATCAAGGAACTCGCAGTCCTCAAGGCAGCGATCGAGGCGGAGAAGGCTGACGACATCAACAAGAGCCTCGAAAAGCTGAACGCCGGTAAAAAAGAAGGCCATAAGGCTTTCAAGGCGGACTAAAAAACCCGCTGTGATTTGTGACTGGTGAATCGTGATTGGTCGCACGCGAGATTCGGTGGACGCTTTCCACGAATCACATCTCACAAATTACCACTCACAATCTAGCAGGGCGGCGTGCGAGGGTGCGCCGCCCTTTTTGTTACTCACCTACTTCACGAAATGACACGGAACGAACTGCTCGATATTTACTTCATGGATGCGCGAGCGAAGCTCATCGATATCGCCGCGTTTCTCGATCGCGTGGATCGCGGGACGGGCGATGCGGATTTTCGCCTCCCCGCGTTTCTCGAAGCGATGAAGGCGCTCGCGGGGAACGAGCCGCAGCGTGCGAAGAACGTGCTCCTTTCCCTTAGCGACCCGACGTCCGAACCCATCGCGAAAGCTCCGAGCAAAGGCGCGGTGGGGGCCTGGCAGGGATAGAATTATTTTTACTGTGCGCTACATCGAACCACACGGACACATGGTGTCCCGAACAACAGACGACTATCAGGCAATGGCGCTTGCGGGCTGCGCCGCGGTCTGCGAGCCGGCATTTTGGGCGGGCTTTGACCGCTCGGGGCCGCAGGGCTTTTACGATTACTTTTGCCAGCTCACCGACTATGAGCCGAAGCGCGCCGCGAAGTTCGGCCTGCCGCATTTCTCGTGGCTGTGCATCAATCCGAAGGAGTCCGAGGATATGAAGCTTGCCGAGGAGGTCATCAGCATTATCCCCGAGTTTCTCTCGCGTCCCAACGTGCTCGGCATCGGCGAAATCGGTCTAAACAAGAACACGCGAAACGAACTGAAGGTGCTGGAGTGGCACATCGACCTCGCTGCGCGTCACGACCAGATGATTCTCGTTCACACGCCGCACCTTGAGGACAAGCTGAAGGGCACGCGCTTCATCCTTGATGTGCTCAAAGCGGACAAGCGCATAGACCCAGCGCGCGTCATCATTGACCACGTCGAAGAGCACACCGTCGGCATGGTCCTCGACACCGGGATGTGGGCGGGCATGACGCTCTACCCGGAGTCGAAATGCACCTCGGCGCGTGCCATCGACATTTTGGAGAATTACGGCGAAGAACGCATCTGGATGAACTCCGCGTGCGACTGGGGAATCTCCGTCCCGCTCGCCGTGCCAAAGACGGCGCTGGAGATGCGCAAACGCGGCTGGGCACCCGAGCGGATCGAAGCCGTGATTTACGGGAACCCACTGCGGTTCATGTCGCAGAATCCGCGATTCAAGATCTAAGCGTGGCGACCATCCTCCGCGCCCGCCACGTTCTCCCCATTGTTGCGCCCGTCATCCACGACGGCGGTGTCGTCGTGGAAAACGAGCGCATCATTGCCGTCGGCGCGTTCGATGAAATTCGTAGCGCTCATTCCGGCGAAGTAATAGACCTCGGTGAGCAAGTCCTCATGCCGGGGCTCGTGAATGCCCATTGTCACCTCGACTACACGCTTCTGCGCCATGCCATCTCGCCGCAGAAAAGCTTCACGGAATGGATTTGTGCCATCAATGCCCACAAGCGTGCGCTCCATGATGAGGATTACCTCGGTGCCATCGCCCGAGGATTTGCCGAGTTACGCAAATGGGGCACGACCACGGTGGCAAACATCGAGTCGTTCCCCGAACTGATGCTCCGGATGCCGAAGCCGCCGCTG
>JAYSTZ010000483.1:0-8024 GCA_043719365.1 Verrucomicrobiaceae bacterium
CAAAATTGGCAACGGCTGGGAGCGTGATCTCAACAAGCTGCGCGGGCTCGAAGCATACGCGGACGACCCGGAATTTCAGCGCGAGTTCATGGCGATAAAGCACGCGAACAAAGTGGACCTCGCGCGTTTGATCAAGCAACAGTGCGGCATCGAGGTAAATCCGGCAGCGCTCTTCGACGTGCAAATCAAACGATTACATGAATACAAACGGCAGCACCTCAACCTGCTCCACATCCTCGCGCTCTACCGCCGGATGTTGCAAAACCCCGAGGTCGATGTGGTCCCTCGCGTCTTCATCTTTGCTGCAAAAGCGGCGCCGGGCTACGACCTTGCAAAGTGCATCATCAAGGCGATCAACGCGGTCGGCGCGAAAATCAACAACGACCCGCGGATCAACGGAAAGCTGAAGGTCGTCTTCCTGCCAAACTACCGCGTCTCACTCGCACAGCGCATCGTTCCAGCGGCCGATCTTTCCGAGCAGATTTCGACAGCCGGCAAGGAAGCCTCCGGCACCGGAAACATGAAGCTCTCGCTCAACGGCGCACTGACGATCGGCACGCTCGACGGTGCCAACGTCGAAATCGCCGAAGAAGTTGGCGACGAGAACATCTTCATCTTCGGCCTGCGCGTCGAGGAAGTCGCCGCCCTGTGGAAGAAAGGCTACAGACCCCACGAATATCTGGAAGCGAGCGAAGAGCTTCGCGCCGTCGTCGATTGGGTCGGCTCGAATTATTTCACGCCCGACGAACCCGGATGTCTGAACATGCTCCGCGACAGCCTCGTCCACCACGATCCATTCCTCTGCCTGCCGGACTTCGAGTCTTACAGCGAGAGCCACAAGCTGGTGGAAGCCGCCTTCCGCGACCCGGCGCGCTGGGCGAGGATGGCGATCCTCAACACTGCGCGAATGGGCAAGTTCTCAAGCGACCGCACCATTGCCGAGTATGCCCGCGATATTTGGAATCTCGATCCCGTGAAGGTGTAGCTGGGAGCTTCAGACAGTTTCGAAATCTGGGTTCGCGCGGGCGCTTTTCACAAGGACTCAAGCGCTTCGCGCACACCAGCTTTCACGATCTGATCGCCCTTGTCGGTCTCGGGCAGGGCGAGAGCGCGCTCGTAGCACTGCCGGGCTTTCGCTTTCTCGCCGAGCACAGCATACGTGCGTCCGAGTGAAGCCTGATTGCAAACGCGGCGCGGGTTGAGTTGCACCGCCCGCTCAAGAAACCGGGCTGCGTCCTGATTCGTCGCCGTCGGGAGCGCGCCGTAAACGACTCGCGCGGCAGCCCGCAAGAGGGTGCCGAGGTTCGCAATCTCGTAGCACCACGAGCCAAGCACGAAATGCGTGAGGTCGTTGTTTGGGTCCAGCGCGAGAGCGGCATCTGCGTGTTCTTTGATCAACTTTGAGTAGGCAATTTTAGTTTTACCATCGGCCACCGTCGCGGCGCGTCCGTAGCAGATAGCCAGACTCAGCCGGGCGAGCGCGTTCTTCGGACCCGCGGCGACGGCGCGTTTCGCGTATTCTAGCGACTTGTCGGCTGCTGCCTTCTTAGCGGTGTTGCCTTTTGCATCAAGCACCGCTTCGGCGTATTGCTTGGCTACGCGGCGCAGGACCTCGGCATCGTCTGGCGCGAGTTTCTCAACCTCAAGGCAAAGCGCCAATGCTTCAGCGTTCTTCCCCTGTGTATCCAGCGCATCAATCGTTGCAAGGCGAGGCGTGATATCGGCGGCGAACGAGAAAACTGGAACTGAAACAAGAGCGAGAAGTGAAAGCAGAAGAGAATGATGCATACGCCAAATTGGCCTAGATGTGGAACGAATCTGCCAGCAGGACGGCAGCAATCAAATCGCTTATTTCCCGACAGACAATGAGTCGTTACCGCCCTCGCCGCAGGTGTGCTCCCAGCGGGCGCGCACCGAATCACCTACCACCACCGAAAGAGATGGCTGATGCCGGCATAGAAGCTGTCGCCGTAGCGGATGGCGAGCAGACCGCAAATCAGTGCCCCTACCCCAACGGCAACGCCGAACGTGCTCACCCCAAGTGACACGATCTGTGGAACAGTGAAGAAGAGCACGATACCGCTGAAAATAAATCCGCAGCCGAACCGGATGAGTTTCTCATAGCCGTCTGGCGGTGGTCTTTGCTCCATGATTTCAGATGAACTGCGCTGTCTGGCGCGGAGGGTCAATGTGAATCCTTATATTTGAATCCTTATATTCCGCTGGAACGCGTCATCCCAAGCGATGGCGCGAGATCCTATTGTTCCGATCCTGTTCGGCGATTTTCCGGCCCATTTCTTGCCGGTGTAGATCGGGAAGTGCACCGCGTTGTGCGGCAGGTAGAGGAAGAACGGGCGCTCCTTGTTTCTCGTGATGAAGGACACGGCTTCATCGGGGTAAATCTCCACGAGCGATTGCTGGTCGTTGGGCATAGCGCGCTTCACGACTTTGCCGTTGCGGAGCAGCGGGAGTGGTGGCTCGCCTTTGCCTTTGCCGTTGCCGACCGGAAGCGGCTTGCCGAGGTCGGACTTAATGCCGTCACTCGCCGACCCCATGTCGTCGATGTTGATAATGATGAAAATGATGAAAAAATCATTCGTTGAATGCCTCCGTTCGTATTTCGATGTTCACGAGGCGAGCTCGGCAATGAGATCGTCTTGCAGCGACGAGCTGCTCGCACGAGCGTCACAGCGGATTGACTTGGCGTGAGGTTTCTGGGGCGATGGCACCATGAACTCGCCCGCTCCAACTCCCGGAAAACCAGACCGTCTCATGTCGCTCGACGCGTATCGAGGCTTAGTGATGTTTCTGATGGCTGCCGAGATGCTGCGGGTGCCGGCGGTTGCCGCGCACTTTCCGGACAGCACCATCTGGCAGTGGCTGAAGTTTCAAAATGAGCACGTCGTATGGACGGGATGTTCCTTGCACGATCTCATCCAGCCGTCGTTCAGTTTCATGGTGGGTGTGGCGATGCCGTTCTCGCTGGCGAGCCGCAGTGCGCACGGTCAGTCGAAACGTGCGATGTGGGGACACGCGTTGGCTCGCGCGCTGATTCTGATTCTGCTGGGAGTCTTCCTGCGCTCGATGGGAAAGCCGATGACCAACTGGACGTTTGAGGACACGCTATCGCAAATCGGTCTCGGCTATCCGTTTCTTTTCGCGCTCGGTTTTGCGAGCAAGCGGGTGCGATGGTCCGCGCTCGCCGCCATCCTTGCCGGCTACTGGGTTTTCTTCGCGCTCTACACGCCGTCGCCGGATCATTCCGCAGCGTTGGCAAATGTGGCGGCGGACTGGAAGCATGATTTCACCGGCTTCGCCTCGCATTGGAACATCAACAACAACGCAGCGTGGGCATTTGACAGGTGGTTCATGAACCTCTTCTCGCGCCCGAAGGAGTTTCTCGGAAATCCCGGCGGATACTCGACGCTAAGTTTTATCCCCACGCTCGGCACCATGATCCTCGGGCTTATCTCGGGTCAGTGGCTGAAGGAGCGGAAAGAGCCGAAGCAAACGATGAAGCTGCTACTCGTCGCGGGCACCGTGAGTCTCGCGCTGGGGCTGTTGCTCGACGCCTCCGGCGTGTGCCCGTCGGTGAAGAAGATTTGGACGCCCTCATGGACGCTGGTCAGCGGTGGCTGGTGCTTCTGGTTGATGGCCGCGTTTTACGGAATCATCGACGTGGCGAAATGGCAGCGCTGGGCGTTTCCACTCGTCGTCATCGGCATGAACTCCATCGCGATGTATTTCATGGCGCATACGGTCGATAGCTTCTTCGCCAGCGCGCTCGACACGCACCTCGGCAAAAACTGGGCGCAGATCGCGGGCGAAACATTTGCGCCAATGCTCCACGGTGCCGCCGTGCTGCTAATCCTTTGGCTGCTCCTGCTGTGGATGCACCGGCGCACGATTTACTTGCGCATCTGAGCGAAGCGCCGCTGCCCAGATTTTTTTCTGGGGGGCAGATCGATTGTTCACCGCGAAAGAATTCGGCGAGGGATTCTGCTCTACTCCCGCTGTAGTAACTTTAGTAAGTCCGTTGAACGCTTGTTGTAATAACCGCATTTATCCCGGTTTTTTCGGATGCCGTCGAATGCGCGCTGGGCCAAGGGTAGTGCTTCTGCGTCTCGCTTCATGGTATGATAGAGATTTGCGATTTGATAGACTGTCATACTAGTCTCCGCAGCGTCCTCGCCGAAGGTTTTCTCCTGAATCGCGAGCAGTCTGAGAAAGAGAGCCTCTGCTGTGGCGGGGTCGCCGTGACTGGCGGACTTGTGCGCAAACAAAGTCAAATTGCCCATCACGCTTGAGCTGTCGGGACCGTAACGACGGGAGTCAAACTCAAGGACACGTTCACGGATCGGCACCGCGGCAGCGAAATCTCGTTTTTCGATAAACATGAATGCAAGGCCCCGGAGATAGTACATGGCGTCTTCATTGCTGGCTCCCCGCTTTGTCTCGAGTATTTCGATGATACGATTAAATGCGGCCTCGGCGGCGGTGAAATCGCGCCTTTTGGAGTGGAGCAGCGCGAGTTGATATCTCGTCTGAATCGCATCGCGATGGTCGGCATTTAGGGTTCGCTCCTGTATCTCAATGTTTTTTTCATAAAGGGGCACGCTGGCCTCCAGGTCCCCGTTCTCGACGTTCCAGAAGGCCATCTGATACCTCGCCGCCACGGTGGATGAATGTTCGGGGCCAACGGTACGTTCCAGAGATTCCTTAACCCGTGCGAAAAGAGGAAGCGCGGCGGTCAGATTACGGTGGTAGGCGTAGGCAAGTGCCAAATGACTGGCCGTGACCATCGTGTCCGGATGGTCCGAGCCCTGCACTCGCTCACGCGCTTCGAGGACACGTTTGTGTATATTCTCAGCCGCAGAGTAATCGTGCTGCGCGGCGTGTAGCTCTCCCACTGCTTCGAGGCTTGTGAGAGTGTCCGGGTGTTCGGCTCCGAGTGTGCGCTCGCGGGATTCGAGGGCGCTTTTGTAAAGTGGTTCAGCAGCTTTGAAGTCGGTTCGACTTTTGTAAGCCGTAGCGAGCTTCATTTTGAACGCGATGGTTTCGGCATGTTCAGAGCCCAAGGTGCGTTCGCAGATGGCGAGTGATCTCTTGTAGAGTGGTTCGCACTCCCCAGTCATGCCGCTGCTCGTAAGCAATTCAGCTAGAACCAGGCTGCTGTGGACCGCCTCCATCGAGTCCGCCCCTTTCGCCTTTTCGATTTCGGCGAGCTCGCGGCGGGCGTCCTTTATTTTTTCAAAGATACTGTCCCTCGCTCCAGTGGCGTCCGCACTTATGAAAATAAGAACGATTCCAAAAATGCAATGTCTCCAGAAGCTACGCATGGATCTCTTTGATCTGCTTCGTCGCGATGCCGACGGGGCGGTCGAGCGGAACGCCGGCACACGCGAGCAGCGTCGTGAGCAGGTCGCCTTGATTGCCTTTCGTATCGGCGAGGAAGCGTCCGGTGTTGATGGAGCCGCCGCCTTTTCCCGCGATGATGAACGGCAGGTTTTCGCGGGCGTGTTTGTTTCCGTCTTCGAGGCCGGAGCCCCACGTCATAATGCAGTTGTCGAGCAGCGTGCCGTCGCCTTCGCGCAGGCTGTGCATCTTCTTCACCATGTAGGCGAATTGCGCGATGTTGAACGCGGTGATCGCCGCGACTTTCGCGACTTGATCGGGCTTGTTGTTGTGGTGCGTCTGCGAGTGATGCTCGTCCTTGAATCCCAGTTCGGGATACGAGACGCCGTTTGGCGTGGAGCCGATGTAGGTGCTCACGCGGGTCGTGTCGGTCTGAAATGCGAGCACGTTCAAGTCGCACATCACCTGCATGTATTCGCTGCGTTTGTCGCCATCGGGAATCTTGATTTCGATGGGCGGAGAATCGGAAGCATTGCGCTTGCTCACGCTCACTCCGGAAGCCTCCAGCGCCGCCTCTTTTTGACGATATTCGATTGCGGCGATGCGGCGTTCCACGGAGCGCACGCTGTCGAGGTATTCATCGAGTTTGTGCTGGTCGTCCTGCGGCAACTTCCGGCGCAGGTCTTTCGCGCCGCCGATGACCAAATCCAACATCTGTCGATCCAGTGGGTCCGCCTTTCCCGCGAGTCCCGCTTTATCCGATTTCCCAAAGAGCCGCTTCAGCACGCTGCGCGGATCGATCTCGGCGGGAACGGCCTGCGTGGCCGAACGGAAGCTGCAATGCGAATAGTAACCCTCGTTCAGCCCCTCCTGGTTTTCCTTGTGCGTCTGCGGCATCGTGGCCAGCTCCAGCGACGGCAGCGAAGTCGCCACGCCGAGATAGTTTGCAGCGATCTGGTCCGCAGAAATCCCGATGTGGATTTCGTTGCGTTTGGCCGCATCCGGCAGCATCGCCGTGAGCCAGGTGGACAGCTCCAGCGCGTGAGGCGCACCATTAAACGGAGCGATCGGAACCCCCGAGATTCCCTTCACCAGCAGACAGTGTTCGAGCACGGGACGCAGCGATTCCAAAGCCGGCGGCGGTGCCGACAGGAAAGTCTCCGGCGTTGCGGGCCAGAACTGATCCATGATCACCCCGTGCGGCATATACATGAAACCGATGCGCACCGGCGGTTTGACGGCATCGCGCTTCCCCGGCTCCGCCCAGCCCATCGTCTCCAAAAGCGGAAGCGCGAGCGTGGCTCCGATCCCTTTGATGCACGTGCGGCGATCCATAAGATAGCTTCTTGTCATGGCACCGCGCAGCATGGATTCGACGACGGGACGAAGCAAGCCGGGAACGCGCGGAAGTGCGCGGCGCTGTTTTGAAGAACCGGACCGGTTCAACCCCTGATGGCACCGGGGCTCCGCCCGGATTTCCTCAGAAAAGTTTCGTCGTTTGTCTGCTCAGAGAGAATTTAAATAGTTTACTGCTCTGACGCTAAGGCCGAGCGGCAGGGGGCCGCCGCCTGTCAGAAACTCGCCGCACATGGCAAATCGCGGATTCTCTTGCCGTCCTTCAGGCAAAACCGTGAGACCCTCACACTCTCCGCGGTGGTCGTGCCAGAATATCGCAAACTCGTCGCCATCCTTGAATATTTTGTAGCGATAGGGACCGAACTCCTTTCTCGGCTCTTTGATATGTTCAATGGAATAGCTCATCGCGTGTTGCCGCCTAGAACCCAAGCTCCGCGTCCGCCGAATGCGGCGCGGCAGCGCAATGTGCAGGCCACCGGTCAGCGGTTCTCAATGCGCTCATTGAGTGTTTTTGCTTCCTTGCTGGCGGCATCGACCGCAATCGTGGCGGTCCCAGTGTAGCCTCCCTCTGTCGCCTTACCGACGTGGGGGCCTGTGATCTTGAGGGACAGTCTATGGCCCGAATTCCAGCCGGTAGGCACAATCCACGGATTGTCATAGTCGGCTGCCAATGGTGGTGGGGCAACGGGGAGGAAACGCGAACCGTCCCAAAGGAAAAGGTAAGTCCGAAAGTGTTTGGGATACCCCGCAGCGATGGCTAGGATCTTCGAGTCTGGGCTCCAACGCAGATGCCTAGGATAGAACTCGAGGATGTGAGTGCCGTAAAGGCGAGGGGGAGACGAGTAAAGCAGTTTGCCGCTGGGAGTGCGAATCTCGAGTCTGCGCGTTTTGGTATCTCCGACGGCTGCCACAGCGACGCGGAACCGTCCATCGGGTGAGCCGGTGCGCACGTCTTCGGGCGGGTCTCCAGCGATATCCGCAGTGCTTAACGCCGCGTAGAAGATAGCAGCTCTCATAGATAGCCTAACTTCCCATTAGACGACCGGCAACTTTCTCCAGTCGTATTGCAGGCGGCTCGAAGACATGCGAGGTCTCCGTGTCGGCGTGGTTGAATTGGTGGAATGTCGGGCGCACGCACGCTTGGTATCGGAATGCGGAGCGATGGCGAGCGGGATATTCCTCCCCTCCAACGTCGGGTGTGATTAAAAGTGGAACGGAAGCGCGACGCGCGACGGTAGTAGGACAGCCTTCTAGGCTGTCGGAGTGGGATGGGCTTCCAGCCTATCCAGTTTCCCCTCATCCCTTCGCAAAGG
>JAYSTZ010000484.1:0-8014 GCA_043719365.1 Verrucomicrobiaceae bacterium
GGGCTGCGCTGAGTGCCCAGACTGTCGGCAGGGGCGCGGAGGGCGAGCCGTAGTCGGCCCAATCGGGCGCGGCGATGCGGCTGACGAGTGAGTAGCCGCCGCCGTCGCTCTGCGGGAACCATGATGGCTCGTAGTGAAATTCCAGCACCTCCTCGCCAAGCGGATCCATAATTTGGAGCGTGTCGCCGCTGTTGCTCAGGTTGCCAATGTATTGTCCGCCGATGGTTGCGCCTGCGCTGTATCGATAGACGAATGCGGGCTGGTTGCTCACGAGCAAGACACGTGCGCCAGGTGCGAGCGATGCGCCGAGGGGAAACGTGAATTCGATCCCTTTGGTGAAGCGCGAGCCGGCGAGGCTCAGCGTGGTGCCGCCAATGTTCACGAGTTCGATGTATTCGAAATCCGACGCACTCACGCCGGGAAGCGCTGCTGCCTCCGCGGGCGTCGGCGCCGACGGCGCGTAGTTGATTTCGGAAACGCGGAGCTGATTTTGCGACGCAGTCGGCGCGGCGGTCCAGGTCTGCGTCAGCAGCAGGGTGTTGTCGGGGCGGCGGAGTTCGATGATTTCGCCGCGCGCGGACATGGAACCTTCGTACGGGCCGACGACCAGACGGTATTGTCCGCCGGTCGCGCCGACGGTGCGGACGCGGAATGCGGCAGGCGATTTTGCAACGTGGAGGCGGCCGATGTTTTCCGTGCCGATGGTGTATGCCGGGATGACGGTGCCTGCGGGGAACGTGTATTCCAGTGCGCCGGTAATGTGCCAGCCGGAGAGATCGACGGAACTACCGCTGGTGTTGCGGATGACGAAATACTCGTCGTCCTGATTTGCGGATGCGGGGTTGAAGTCGATATCCTCAATGGTGAGCGCGGGGCTCAGCGGTTGCACCGGCGGGAAGCCGAGTCCGTTGCTGGTCGGGTTTTGCGTGAAGAGGAATGAGCGACGTCCGGGAAGGTAGGCAAATGTCGTGTTGCCGAGTTCGGTGTTCGCGGGATTCGTGGTCTGCGGCGGGTTGGGGTTGCTGCTGAGGATGCGCATCGCTTGCATGCGCGGGCCATGCGGGTGAGTGGCGGCGTCGAGTCCGGCACCGGAGAGTCCCGCTCCGCCGTCGGTCCAGGTTCCCCATTTTTGAAGTTCCAGATCGGCGTCTGTGAGCGTGCTGCCGGTGTTTGGCGGCGTGGATGTGAGACGCGGGACCATTAAAAGGTCGCTGGAGCCGATGCCGGCATTCAGGCAGTGGATGGCGAGGACGTTTGTGCCAACACGAAGGACGGGAAGCGCGGCGGAGGTGATGTTGAAGTTCTCGAACTGCACGGCGAGTCCTTCGTCGCGGGTGACGTTTGAGACGGCGGTGGAAGGTGTGTTTGTGACGGAAGGATCGTTGTCCACGCTGCCTGCAACGAGGGTGCCGTTGAGGTATGCACGGAAGCCGTCCTCGTATTTCATCCCGAGCATGAGAGTGCCGATGTTGGCGAGCGCAGCGGCGTCGGGGATGGTGAAGGCGACGCGAACGTAGCAGGTAGCGTTGATATTGAACATCTGCGCTCCGACGTTTGAGTTGATGAGCGGGAGGTAGTCGGGAGCATTGTCGTAGCCGACGCCGGTCGTGCCGGTTGTCCAGTTCGCAATATTCGGCGGGTCGGTGTAAGTCGTCCACTGCTGCGCGCCTGCGCCCGCTGTGAGGATCTCGCCACTATTCGCGGTCGATGGGACGAGCCATTTGCAGGCGACATTGAAGTCAGCGATGTATGTCGTCTCTACGGGCGGCGGACCGCCGATGGCGGGATCGATGAGGTTGATGAGCGATGTCACGCGGTTGTCCCAGATTCCGTTTGTTGCATTGGCGGAGATGAGGAACTGGTCACGCAGCGTCTCGTAGCGCCGAACGAACATTTCGTTCAACTCGGGGACGTTGTAAACGAGCTGCATAAGATTATTCCCGCCGCCACCGTTTGGCAGGCCGCCCTGGCTGTGGATCTCGTCGTCGAAGTAGCCTTGCGAGGGAATCCAAGTGTGACCAAAGCTGAGGTCCTGATCCCACGGAAGCGTGTACCATTCGCCGGAGCCCATCGTGTCCCGATAGATGTAGTAGTTTTTGTGTCCCCAGTCGGTGTTGTTGATGAGGCTGTGGACGACGCAGAAATTGATCAACGCAGGGACGTTCACGTTGTCGTAGAGATACTGGCGCCGAAGCGTTGTGGACCGTCCGCTGCTGATGCCGGCAACGAGGGCGGCGAGGTCTGAATTGTCCTCAAACTCGCGGGTCTTTTTCTCCGCTCCGGGTGCCGCCGAGCCTTCGAGGGAGTTGTACATTTTGTAAAGCGCACCGTCTTTGTCGAGGCCGCAGCGATTGAGGTATTCTTCGTTTCCGTCCTCGACCATGTCGGCGATGGAGAAGAACTGCATGGCTTCCGTCGATGTGGCGCGGCGGACGTGGAGTTGCTCGGAAAAATGGGATGCGGCGTGTTTGCTGTCGGCCCACGCAGACCACGCGAGGGTGTTGCGGAGCTTGGATTTATCGGCGTAATTCGAGAGGAAGTTCACGCTGCGAATCTCCTGCTCGCCCTGTTTCCATCGGAACCGGTTGTCTTTGTTGAAATTGAGATTGTAGCTCTTTTTCGGGAAGCCCTGCGTGCTTTGGCCGTGGATATTCACGTACACGTAGTCATAGAAGCGCCCGAGGTAAAACAGGCTGGCGCGGGTGCCGGTCGCGTTGTCCGCGTTCGCAGGAGTCTCCAAAAACCAGTGCAGCACGGGCAATCCCGTCGTGTAACCGGCATCGGGCGCGATGGTCCCATAGTATTGGTCGGTGTCCTGTCCGGCGATGCCGTCGAGGTCGATGAAAAGCGGGTCGGTCGCGGTGTTGTTCGCGCTGTCCTTGGCGACGATGCGCCAGCGGATCATTTGCCCGGCGGTGATGCCCGTTGTCGGGATGGAAGCCGCGTAGATTTTGTCGCCCGCCAGTAGGTCGGGCGCGATTCCGTTGTCGAGCATGGAGACGAGCGTCTCCGTGCCCCACATGATGCGGTAGGCGACTTGCACTGTGCCAACGGCATTGAGCGTGGATTTCACCTCGCTAGTAATGACGAGCGGCGCGCTGCCTGCGCCGCCGACCGGAGGCGTGGGATTTTTTGTTGTGTTCGCAACGTGCGGTCCGACAGCGCTGAGCGCGGTGCCGTTTGCAGCGCCGGGCGTTCGCGTCGTGAAGTAAACCGAGTTTCCGCTCAGCGCGGACACAGCGTCGATCGTCGGGCGTAGGAGGACGTTCGGCGCGCCGATGGCGTTGTTCATGAGCTGGATCGCGAGGATGTTGTTGCCTACGCGCAATGTCCCGGCGGAGACGGGAATCGACGTCACGCGGAACCGGCCCGGGTCTTGGGGAATGCTCGACGCAGCAGCGCTATTCCACGCCGGACTCGCAGGCGCATTTGCGGACAATACCTGCACGCCATTGACCCAGGCGACGAATCCATCCGCCTGCTGCACATTGAGAATGACTCCGCTAATCGCATTCAGGTCGGTAATCGTGAATGGGATGCGCACGTAAACTGAAGGGTTCGATCCGGCGCTTGTGATGGTGGAGAGGCTTGTGGTGTAGTCGGACGTGTTCACGCCTGTCGTCGAACTGCCAAACTGAGTGCCCATCAGCGTATCCGCACCAGCGGCAATGTCGGAGACTTCCGAGACCGTCAAGTTGCGGCTGTAGAAACGCATGTCATCCATCTGCCCGGTGTAACGCTTCCAATAAGGATCGTGCGAACGCCCCATCTCAACTGCCTGATTCGTCGCCCACCCCCAAGTGCCCGTGTTTACCGCCGAGCCAGCCGGCTGGCCATCGACATACAGGGTGACGGTTTGTCCCGCAGCCTGATTCAGCGTTACGGCAATGTGATGCCACAGGTTATCGCTCACGTTGACGGTGCTGACAAACTCGCAGTAAGCGCCTTCGGATTGCAGCACGATTCTCCCGTCATCTTGCTGGACAATCACGATACCCGCGCCCACTCCGGTCCCTGCGCGGCGGTCCCACAGCATCGCTCCGGAACTGCCCGCACCGGTGGGCGGGTTCGCTTTCATCCAAAAACAGACGGTCGAAGCAGGGACGTTGAACGCCGTGTTGAGTGCCGCTGTGTTGATCGGCAAAGAAAATTGCGCGTTGGCTGTGCCGACAAAACTATGCACTCCATTTCGTTTCAACGGTGCCGCTGCGGTATCAGTCGCGGACGCCAAAAAGGTAACGCCGGAATTCGAGGCAAATCGGCTCGGGCTCACCGGGCTCGTGTCGTATGCCAACTGGCCATCCGAAGCGTTGTAGCGATACTGGCAATTCGCCGAGCCGATCAGGAATGTAGTCGGCACTGCACCGTGACCGAGCGCTGCGACGCCAGTCGTCCAACTCGTCTCGGTAAAAGGCTCATTCCCGCCACGCCAAAGTGCCGCCATCGCCGGTCCCGACGTGGCGTCCGGTTTCCGATATTTCGCCGCCGTAGTTGCAGCAATGAGTGGCGCAGTCGTCCCAGCCTCCGTAATTCCGTACGAAACATCCGCAGCCTGCGGCGGGTAGGGATTCCAAAACTGCACGACCGTTGTCGCTCCGGAAGTCTCCGCCTTCGTCAGCGCGAGGTACTCGCCGCCTCCGTCGAGCTTGAAGTTTGTGTGGAGGTTTTTCAGCGGGTTGCGCCGGTCTTTATTTGACGCGAAGATTACCAGATACTGCCCCGGCTGAATCAGCTTTGAAGGAAACGCCCATTTGCGAAGCTGCGAGCTATTATCGGTGAGATACCACCCGGCAAGGTCCACCGCAGCGAGACTGGTGTTCTTGATCTCGATCCAGTCTTCGTGGTTCCCATCTTCATCAAGGATACCCTCCACGTTGTTCGCGAGGAACTCTGTGATGGACACCTGGCTGTGTGCGCTGGGCGTGAAGAGCGCGAGAGCGACCGAGACCGAAAGGAAGAATGAGCGGAGTGAAAGCACCCTGAACGCGTAGTTCAAAATACCAATTTGCGCAACTGGTTTTCGTCGTGAAAAACTGAGTTTTGGAACTGGCAGTCAAGAGTGGGGGACATCAGTTGCCGAAACGATGTGCGCGAGTCTTCCGCAATTCGCCGTCCGGCGCTAATGCGACTGAGTCCCAAAAACATGTTGACTGGATTTATCTATTGCGATTGAGTCGCAGTCGCACAATGAAAACACTCATCACTGCCATAGCCGCCGTTTCCATCCTCGCGACCCAATCGTTCGCGGGAGATCGGAAGTTCACCTACTCGTATGATGTCACCACCTCACCAAAAGGGCAGGTGGAATACGAACAATGGGTCACTTGGAAAGCCTACCGCTCCGGTGCCCACAAAGACCGCTTCGATTTCCGTCACGAAATCGAAATCGGACTCACCGACAAACTCCAACTCGGCGTTTACCTCGCCGACTGGTCGCTCACCCGCGAAGGCGGAAACAGCGATTCCCAGTGGAAAAGCTCCGGTGCGGAGTTGATCTACAATCTATCCAATCCTACCACCGACCTTCTCGGTAGTGCGATTTACGGCGAGGTGAAGCTCGGCGACGAATTGTTCGTGCTCGAGGCAAAGCTGCTTCTGCAAAAGAACGTCGGGCCGTGGACTTTCATTTACAATGCGGTCGTCGAGGCGGAGTGGGAAGGCTCCGGCTACAACGAGGAAATCGGCGTTTTCGAGCAGACGCTGGGCGTCAGCTACGATCTCTCACCGGCAATCAGCGTGGGTGTTGAGGCGAAACACGAGATCGAATACGAAAACTGGTCGGGCAAGGGCGACTCTGCCGTTTATGTCGGGCCCGTTGCGTCGTATCGCCAGAAGGAGTTCTTCGTCGCCGGGACCGTTCTTTTCCAGGCCACGGACATCGACGGCGAGGCGGATGTGCAGACGCGCCTCATCTTTGGGTTTAACTTCTAGAATATGGCTGTTTTGTCGGATGTAGAGCGGCGCTCATTCATGTGGGTGCCGCTCATCTCCGCAGTCGCCCTATTCGGCGGTTGCGCGTCTTTGGAATCGACCGCTCCTGCGGTTACCTCCTCAATTGCCGCCGCTGCACGTACGAGCGCCGAAGTGCTCAATGAGGGCCGCGTGATTTACACGACGCGATGCACCGATTGCCATAATGCCGTCGCTGTCTCCGCCCACACTCGCGCCGAATGGCCCGGAATCATCCGCCGGATGGCCCCTGAGTCTGACCTCACGCCCCGGCAGGAGCAGGCCGTGCGGGCATACGTTATGGCGTTCGCAAGGTGAACCAGCGGACCGTAAGAAATCGGGCGGGTCGCCTGTGCCTCGTGATAGGCCAGTTGTTATGTGATGGTAAATGGCTGTGCTTATCGGCTGTGATTTGTGAATGGTGAGAAGTGATAAGCCTAAATGCGTGATTGAAGCCCGCGAAAAGCGCGAAAAGACGCTAAAATAGAAGGTTTTCGAGGAAATGAGCGTTCACCCTTCGGGTCAGGCGGTGCTTTTTCGTAAGAGTATGATTTCGCGCCTTTAGCGGGCCATTCATCGTCGTTTCTAGGATTAGTCGCAAGCGGGATCACTGCGCCCTCACGCTTGCGAAAAATCACAAATCACCGCGGGACTGCTCAAGCAACCCATCGTTTCACACTGGGCGGACCGCTAGTATTCGCTGCGCAAATCCACCGGCGCACCCTTTTTCCCGCGCGCGCGGATGTTCAGCGCCTCGACTACAAAAGAGAACGCCATCGCTGCGTAGATATAGCCTTTCGGAACGTGGTGCCCGAGGCCGTCGGCGACCAATACGAAGCCGACCAGAATCAGGAACGCGAGAGCCAGCATCTTCACGGTCGGATGGCGGTTCACGAAATCCCCGATGGATTTCGCAGCCGCGAGCATCACCATCATTGAGATGACGATTGCAGATACCATGATCGTCATGCTCCCATTTCCATGGCTTGCTGGGGTGTGGCCGCCGACGAGGACCTGTAGTTTTGCAAATGGTTCGATCGCTGCGGTTGGCATGGCTCCACCCGCTTGAAGTGCGGTACCGAGCGCGGCAACAGCCGCTTCGATGCTGCCTTCTTTCGGCCCGCTATCTCCACCCACGAGCCCGACGGCCGTGATGACGGAATCGAGCGAAAACAGGATATCCACGAAGATGATGGTCGTCACCACCGATGCCAGCGTGGGTTTCACGCGCCCGCTCTTCGAGTGGTCCTCACCCTCCATTGATAGATGAATTTCCCTCACGCTCTTCCAGATCAGAAAGAAACCGCCAATCAACATGACGAGGTCTTTTCCGGAGATTCCCTGGCCCATCGCGTGGAACAACGGCTTCGTCAATTTCGTGAGCAGGAAGATAAAGCTCAGGAGCAATATCCGCGTCACGAGCGCGAGCAGCAGTCCGAGTGTCCGAGCCTTCCCTTGCTCCGCAGCAGGAAGTTTTCCGGCGAGGATCGAAATGAAGATGATGTTGTCCACCCCGAGAACAATCTCGAGGATCGTCAGCGTCAAAAGGCTGATCCAAGCGTTAGGGTCTGAAATCCAGTCAAACATAGCGGCGATAAATCGAAAATAAGCTCCCGGTGTAAAGCACAACTACTCCCACTCGATGGTTCCGGGCGGTTTGCTCGTAATATCAAACACACATCGGTTGATGCCCTTCACCTCATTCACGATCCGCGAGCTGATTCGCGCCAGCAAGTCATACGGCAGGCGCACCCAATCCGCCGTCATGCCATCCTGACTTTCCACGATGCGTAATGCGCAGCAGTTCTCGTAGGTGCGTTCGTCGCCCATCACGCCGACGCTCCGCACCGGCAGCAGGACGGCGAAGCTCTGCCATACTTTGTAATACCAACCAGACGATTTCATCTCGGAGACAACGATCGTGTCCGCCTCCTGAAGAATGCGGATGCGTTCCTTCGTGATGTCTCCCAAAATCCGCACCGCCAGCCCCGGTCCGGGGAATGGCTGCCGCTGCACGACTTCCTTCGGGAGCCCAAGCTTGGCACCGACCAGTCGCACTTCGTCC
>JAYSTZ010000485.1:0-7996 GCA_043719365.1 Verrucomicrobiaceae bacterium
TGAATTGAAATTCGTAATGACCGCATCGATTACGTCCCGCGCCGTCACGGATACGGAAATATTGAGGTTCGGAATCTGCGGACTCACCACCGGGCTCACGCTGAAGTGATGTGCGTCGTTGTCCGCCACCGAACCGGTCGCCGTCCCGTCGGTGAAGCCCGCAGCGACCGCAGTCACCGTCACCGCCTGCGGACCATCGGCATCCGTGTCATCGACAATCGTCAGCGCAAAAGTCGCGCTTGTTGCTCCGGTCGGAATCGTCACCGATGCAGGGACTGTGAGCGCCGTCGCATCGCTGGATGAAAGCGCCACGATCAGCGGCGAAGGTAGAGTTCCCGAAATGGTCACGGTGCCAGTCTTTCCCGTATCGCCCTCGCGCAGCGTCGCCGGCAGGATCACCGCGAGCCCCGTCGTTTCGTTATCCGTCACAGCAATCACCGCCGTCCCGTCCGTCCAATTGTCAACGTGCGCCACCACGTCCACATTCACAGTTCCGTCAATCCGGCTGTCGTTGACCACGGTCACCGGAAAGGTGGCGGAGGTTTGCCCTGAGAGGATAGTCACGGTCGGCGGCACCTGCAAATCCGCTGTAGCACTTGAACTTAGCGTGACAACGACATCTGCCTCCACAACCGCGCTTGCTGTCACGCTGCCCGTCACACCACTCGCACCCTCCGCGACCGTCGCAGGAATCGAGAGTGTCAAAACAGCCGTCTCGGAGTCGGTCACTCCGATCGATACCGCAGCACTTTGATGAGCAGCAGCCGTCGCCGAAAGCGTCACGGAGCGGGTTCCATCGAGTTTCACGTCGTCCACCGGCGTCGCTGCAAATGTCGCAGCCGACTGTCCGGCCGGAATCACTACCGACGGCGGAATGCTCAACTCCAAAGCGTTGCTGCTTGCGAGATTAACCGTCAGATTCGCTGCGGGCGACGGCACGACGGAAAGGGTTACATTGAAAGGGGCACCGTTCTCCGGAACCGTAACCGGCGCGCTAAGAGTCAGCCGATTTTCGACTGTCTCCACGACCTCGATATCATCGAACGCAAAACCGTCCGTTGGAATCGTGTAGTTGTCGTAGTGATTGAACCGGATTTTGAAGGTCGAGTTATAGGCGAGGCCGTAGGTCGCAATCGCGGCATCGAGATTCACGGTGTATCGCGTCCACGCTCCAACCAGCGTTCGCAGCGGTTGCACTTCGTACCAAGTCGTCCCGTTGGCGCTGATCGCCACGCCGTCGAAATCTGCTCCGGTCGTGAACGGCGTGGTCGGCGGTCCGTCGGGTTCATCACTGAACATCTTCACCCAAAAGCGCAGTTGCACGTGACTTCGCCCTGCCAAATCCACCGTCAGCGTCGCTTCGTTTCGCGCATACGTCGCATCAACTGATGAATCCATTGTGAGATGCTGTGTCCCTCCGCGCGGTCCATTCGCCGTAGTCAATTGCGTGCGATGGGTGGAGGTTCCGGAAATCGTCCACATGCTGCGGATGGTTCCTGTCTCCCAGTCCTCCGCAAAAATCGGAATGGTGAAAGGCTCGATGCTGAAGGACACCGCGCGCTGTTGAGTGATCCCACTCGTCGAATTGGTAAAAGCAAGTACACCAACATAAGTGCCCGGAGACAGATTCGCAGCATTTCCTGCCAAACTAGCCGTCACCGTCGTATTTGTGCCCGCAGCCAAAGTCCCGCCTGACAAAGAAACCTGCAGCCACGGCTGATTGGATGAGACCGCCCAATTCAGCGACGCGGTCCCCGAGTTTGCCAAAGTGTAAGTATTGCTCGCCGGAGAGAACGGGCCGCCGACCAAGCCGGCGGGCGTCCAAGGAGTTGTCGGACCGACTGCCAGCGAGTCCGGAATATCATAGTTTTCCACAACTCCTGTCGTCGTGCTGCTCGCCGGCGAAGTCGCCGCCGCACCCATGCCGCGTTTTGCAAACCCTGCCCAAAGCTCGTTGCGATTCGCGCCGCTCGAATACACCAACTCCGCCTGCAAAATCGCATCGCGGGCCTGAAGAAAATTCGGGTTTGCCGGCGCGAGCTTCATTCCATCCGTCACCAGCTTCAGCGCCAGATCATTTCCCGTCGCCGCACCATGTTTCACGACGAGATTTGCCCGGACTTCCCACAATGTCGCGCACCAGACTTCGCCCTGACCGTGAACCTCCGAGGGATCTGAGTTCGACGATGAATAAAGCGGGCTCAGCGGGATGCCCGTATGCGGGCTCGCTTGCGACGGGTCGATGTCGCGGAAAGTCAGGGGATTCTTGGCGATGTTCGCGGTGTACGGATAACGCCGGATGCCCGAGTAGTAGTTCGACGTCATCGACGCCGAGAGCAAATAGCTCGCATACGCACCGGCCGCGTAGTTCCCATTCACATCGTCTCCGGGCTCGCTGAGCAAACTTAGTCCGTAAAAATCCGACCACCCCTCACCCATTCCCGTCGATTGCAGAGCACTCATTCCGACTCCCCCGCCGACGAGCCGATTCGATAGTCCATGCGTGTATTCGTGGACCACGATTTCCGCGTCAAACGAACTATCCCGCTGCGGCGACGGCCCGGTGAAAACGAACATCTGCATCCGCCCCGACGACCCGTCTGTCGGCGTAGAAAAATTCGCATTATTCGTCCCCGAACCGTCCTGCGAATCCGCCTGCACCGCGTCGTTTCCATTTCCACCGCGACCGAAATTGTTCGTCTGAAAATTGCCGGCAGCCTCCGTAAAACCAAGCTGGTAATAGCGGTCGTGAATCCGGTTGTTCCAATAAAACAGATTCACCACAGAAGCATCGCGGTAGGTGCTCGGTGCCTGCGTCGTATTCATCGCCGGATCAAAAACACGGCTTGGGGATCCTTGCGGACGCGGAGTATCCGCAACGTTGTCAGCGTTCAAATCGAGATGCGCATCGACATTATTTCCGACCGTCTCATTTCCACCGTCATTGATCCATCCGTTCGGCGAAGCCGTCGTATCCAGAGCGTCCAGCGTCACCAATGTCCGCGCAACCGTCGGCGGCTGTGTGGTCAACTGGGTCGCGTGTCCGGGTGACATCGGCGTCGGGCTGTCGCTTGTATAAACGCGGTAGCTCGCTGGGCTGATGTATGCCGTCAGCGAGTGGCGCACGACAGCCTCGCCAGTCGTCGCATCCACCAATGTCTGGAACATCTCGCCGCGCTTCTTGCTCACAAAAACAACTTCCCAGCAAAGCCGGACCGTCGCCGAGTCCATCGGAAGCCATACATACTCCGCAGACAGATCGAGCACTGCGGGTGCGCGAAAAGTCTGCTTTTTCGACTGCCCGATTGCCACTCCGGACTCCACGATCTTCTCCTCCGGCACCACATCGCCCACCGTCGCAGCGGCCACTTTGATCGCCCTTCGCACATCCACGGGCGGCTTTGCCAATACAGCCTGACGCTCTGTGCCACCCGCCTTCTCGACATCGGCTAACATGGTGCTCGCCACGTTCACAAGGTCGCCCGCCTTGGTCACATGCGCCTGCAAAGTGCTTTCAAATACCCGGATTCCATCGAGCGTCTGCTGCCAGATTGTCGTGCGCATTCCATTGTGTTCCGTAGCGAAATCGCGCTTCACCTCCGCAGAATCGAGCACCTCCGGGCCATGCCCGAAAAGGTCGGAATACTCGGCGATGAACGCTTTCACCGCACCGTTCGGAACATTGTCCACCTCTCCTGCCCGTGCTGCCGGGACACCACCGCCGACACCGCCTTTTCCGGTGAGGAAGCGCTGATTCGACGCCACAAACTTCGGCGTCCCGAGCTTCTCATCAAAGTCCACCCGCGCACCGGGAACCGCCGCCGCCAGTCGCTCGGCAGCCCGCCGCCGGGCATCCATGATTTGCTGCATCTCGTTCTCCCGCACAAGAAGAGCGCCCTTGCGAGTATCGAAGTTGCCTCCTTTTCTGGCGTTTTCCGGCACTGCGCTTTTCGGCGGAGCAGGCTCGGATTTTGTCTCGGGAAATGCCTCTTCCGCCTTTGTCGAAACGGTATCGTCCGCCACACGGCTGCGAGCAGGCCAGAACGCCACAAATGCCGCGATTGCAAGAACGCCAGCGAATGCGATGGCGAGACCCAGTTGAGAACGGTTGGGAGACTTCATGGAGAAAAATAGATTAGATGTTTTGAGAGAATGAACGGTCTCAAGTGCTGTGAAACGCGCCGTTATCCTCTAAGATGACAGCGCAGATGGCAAGCAACGAATGCCGCCACCGGGGTGCGATTCAAAGTGGATTTACGGTGACCGTAGTGAGCAGTGTTCAGTGTTCAAGCTCCTGAGTAAAACGTTGCAAGATTAGGAAGCGCCGCGTTTTACGAATCCACTCACTTTTTCGGTGTCTCGCAGTTTTTTTCTGCCAATCATTTTTCTGCCAAAATGGAGTCGCTCATTTTGGCAGAAAAATGGTGGGCAAAAAAAGGGCGCAAAAAGATTGCGATATTTCCTTCCGCCACTGGGCTTTTGTTGAATACTGACAACTGACCACTTCGTCTGTTCTACTTTTAATCAGGCCCTCAACCATCCCAAAATCGCATCTCGCCTTGCAACGCAGCGATGCCGGGCGATAGCCTCCGCAGACTTTGCACACAAACGACACACTCGCCATCATCGCCGGAAACGGCACCTACCCGTTTGCAATGGTCCGTGGTGCGCGGAAGGCAGGCGTGACGCGGGTGGTGGCGGTCGCATTCACGGGCGAGACCGATGAAGCGCTCGCGAAAGAGGTCGATGAGATCGAGTGGATTCGCGTCGGGCAGCTCGGGAAAATGTGCAGCTTCGTGGAAAAGACCGGCGCTCGCCGCGGGGTGATGGCCGGGCAGATCGCACCGAAGAACCTGTTCGATTTGCGCCCCGACTTTAAAGCGCTCATCCTCCTCGCGAAACTGAAGCGCCGCAACGCCGAGACGATCTTTGCCGCCATCGGCGAGGAGATGAAAAAAGCCGGCTGCGAGCTCATCTCCGCGACGACATATATGGACGACCACCTCGCCGGCGAAGGCCTCGTGGCCGGGCCGCGAGTGAAGCCGCGCGTCGAGGACGATCTCCGCTACGGTTACGAGCTCGCCAAGGAAGTCAGCCGCCTCGACATCGGCCAGACGGTGCTCGTAAAGAACGGCACCGTCCTCGCAGTCGAGGGCTTCGAGGGCACCAACGAATGCATAAAGCGCGGCGGCTCGCTTGGGCGCGGCGACGCGGTAATGGTGAAGGTCGCAAAGCCCGGGCAGGACCTCCGCTTCGATGTCCCGGTCGTCGGTCCCGTCACGCTGGAGACCTGCGCGGCTGCGGGCGTGCGCGTCATCGGCGTGGAGGCGGGGCAGACCATCGTGCTGGACCGCGACCGCGTCGCCACGCTGGCCGCCGAGCACAAAATTTCCCTATTCGGGCTAAAAGCATGAGCAACAATTCTCCTTCACCCATCCGCCTCGGCGTCGTCGGCACCGGCAGCATGGGCCGCAACCACGCCCGCATCTTTAGCGAGATGCCCGGCGCGAAATTCACCGCCGTCCTCGACACCCGGGAAGAAACCGCCCGCGACATCGCCGGCAAATATGGCGCGCAACCCTTCAGCGACCTCGCCGCATTTGCAGACCACGTCGATGCCGTCACCGTCGCCACGCCCACCGTCACGCACTTTGACATCGCCAAAGCCCTCCTCGAGCGTGGCAAGCACGTCCTCGTCGAAAAACCCTTCACCGAAACCCCCCAGCAAGCCCGCGAACTTTGCGACATCGCCCAGGAGCGCAAACTCGTCCTCCAAGTCGGCCACATCGAGCGCTTCAACCCCGTCATGTCCGCACTCGAAAGCCGCCTCACCGCGCCCCGCTTCATCGAAGCCACCCGCCTCTCTCCCTACCCCGGACGCAGCCTCGATGTCGGCGTTGTCCTCGACGTAATGATCCACGATCTCGAGATCATCCTCCACCTCGTACGCTCCCCCTGGGTCCAGATCGACGCCGTCGGCGTCCCCATCCTCAGCAAACGCGAAGACATCGCCAACGTCCGCATCCGCTTCGAAAACGGATGCGTCGCCAACATCACCGCAAGCCGCATGAGCCAGGACAAAGTCCGCAAAATCCGCGTCTTCCAGCCCGACGCATACCTCTCCCTCGATTACCAAAAGCAAGACGGCTACCTCCTCCGCGTCGCACGGGAAGACGAAAAGGAATCCACCCTCATCGGCAAACTCCTAGGCGTCGCCGCAGGCAGCACCATCGTCACCGAATTCGCCGGAAAGCGCATCGTTCGCGAACCCGTCCTTGTCGAAAAAGACGAACCTCTTAAACGCGAGCTCGTCAGCTTCGTCCAATGCGCACGAGCCGGAGCCCAACCCAAAGTAACCGGACGCCAGGCCACCGCCGCACTCGAGCTCGCCCTCGAAATCACCCGCCGCATCGACGAAGCCCAATGAAACTCTACCTCGTCGCCGGCGAAGCCAGCGGAGACTCCCGCGGCGTCGAGCTCATGCGCGCCCTCCTCGACCGCGCCCCCGATACCACCTTTGTAGGCGCAGGAGGCAAAGCCATGAAGGCATTCGCCGGCGACCAAATCTTCGACTGGGCCGACGAAGCCGTCGTCGGCATCTGGGACGTCCTTAAAAAATACCGCTACTTCAAACACCAGCTCGACCGCATCCTCGCCGACATCGAAAAAGAGCAGCCCGACGCCCTCATCACCATCGACTACCCCGGCTTCAACCTCCGCCTCGCCAAAGCCGCCAAAGCCCGCCTCCCCCACCTCCGCTGCATTCAATACATCTCCCCCCAAGTATGGGCCTGGAAACAAGACCGCATCCCCAAAATGGCAAAATACCTCGACCTCATGCTCTGCCTCTTCCCCTTCGAAGTCCCCATGTACGAAGGCGTCGGCCTCAAAGCCATCTGCACCGGCCACCCCCTCCTCGACACCCTCGCAGCAAAGCACAGCCAGCCCCCCACACGCGACCTCACACTCACCGCACTCCTCCCCGGCAGCCGCCTCAAAGAAATCCGCCGCATCTTCCCCGTCATGATAGACGCCGCCATCCACCTCCGCACCGCCCGCCAGCGCAACCGCTTCGAAGCATCCGCCGCCAGCCAGCCACTCCGCCACGAAATGCTCGCCATCATGCGCAGTAGAGGCGTCGATGACAGCTTCTGCCCCGTCACCGTCGGAAATGCGCACGACCTCATGCAACGCGCAGGCTCCGGCATGATATGCAGCGGCACCGCCACCCTCGAGGCGACCTACTTCGGCCTCCCCATGGTCATCCTCTACAAAACCGCATGGCTCACCTACGCCATCGGCAAGCGCGTCATCAAGATCCCCTACATCGGCCTACCCAACGTCCTCGCCAACCAAATCATCGCACCCGAGTTCATTCAAAACGAAGCCCAGCCCCACCACATCGCAAACGAACTCCTCCAGCTCGCCGAGCACCAAGGCACCCGCGAAATGCAACAACGCGCCTACGCAAACGTCATCGCCAGCCTCGGCGAACGAGGCGCCGCCGCCCGAGCCGCCGACGCCGTCCTAGCCGCCTGCCAAAAAGCCACCTAAGCCCCCCACCAAGTCTCCACCAATGACCACCAACCCACCCGAGCCCAAGCCCCGCCGCAAATGGCACTTCTATAAGTGGCTCGTCCTCCTCATCGTCGCCACCTTCGCCTACGCCGCGTGGCGCGCATACGCCTTCAACTCCGCGCTCAAGGAGGCAAAGGCACTCGGGTGGGAAATCATATACATCGACCCCGTTGATGAGATTCGGGAGAACTGGAAGGCGGCACTCAAGAAAGAGACCTGGCGGGAGGAGGTGAAATTCGTGCGTATCTTGAAAGGGGAAAAGTTTGTGCAACACCACGACATCGTCCTGCGACTGAACCCAAAGGAGTTGGAAATCAACGCCGCCCAAACATTGCATGACCTCAGTGCGCTCGATGGTCTCACCCGCCTCGAAGCGTTTAGCATCAATGGAGCGACAAAGATTACAAATGTAGATGCG
>JAYSTZ010000486.1:0-3355 GCA_043719365.1 Verrucomicrobiaceae bacterium
CTTCGACCCGCATGGAATCACCTCCGTCGTCGGCGGCACTCCGACGAGCGCCAGCGGGTGGGTGAACGGCGGACCGCAAACATGGAATATCCCGGTCACACACGGCGATCCTGCTGAGCGCAAGGTGACTGCGGAATGGTTCTTCCCCAATGGTCAGGACGGCTGGCGCGACGAAGTAGGCATCAGACTTTCATCGAGCCCCTATTCGCGGCCATACATCCGGTATAATTTCTTTTCCGAATCACCATGGCGGCTCGACCACTCGGAGAAGGCTTCGTTCAACATCAAGTGGCGAGACGACTACGGAGCCAGCGAACTGAGCAACCCAAACATCATTCCGGGAAATGATGTGAACACCTACAATGAGCTGCGTATCCGCGCCGGAAAGAACGACATCGGCAATCCCTTCATCATCGATGAAGTCTCGCGCCGGATGTATCGCGAAATGGGATGGTATTCGCCCATCGGGTCGCTTGCCTCGCTATATATCAACGGCTCATTCAAAGGCATCTACAACCCCACCGAACGGCTGCGGCAAAAGATGTTCCAGCAGCACTATCGCACGACAAACGACTTCGACGTGCGTTACATCGGCGAGATGGTCGATGGCGACGCTACGTTCTTCAACGCAGGCTACGCGGCGCTCGGCACGCTCAGCACTGCTCCGACCCTTGCGAACTACAACGCAGCGCTCGCATACTTCGACCCCACCAACGTAGCCGACTACTTTCTCTTCTGCATTTACATCCAATACAACGATTGGCCCGGCAACAACTACGCGCTCCAGCGCGAACGCACGCCATCCGGACGTTATCGGATGGTCACGTGGGACGCCGAGGGCGCATGGGAGCGTTTCGGACGCGATAGCGGTTACGACACGCTCGGGCTCAGCATCCTCAGCGGCGGCCCCGAATGCGCCGAGATCTTCAAACGCTTCTACGCCAGCCCGGAGTTCAAGCTCGTAGTGGCGGACCGGATCAACAAACACTTCTTCAATAACAACATGCTCGATGATCGCGCACCGAACGCCCCGATGAAAGTGCTGCGCGATACGCTCAAAACCCAGATTCAGCCGATGATGACGTTCGTCATGAACCAGACAATCGATGATTCGTGGATGAACAACCACATCAACGGCATCGCGGGCAACGCCAACTGGCCTCCGCGCCGCACCGCACTGTTCAATGGATACACGAATTCCTCAGGGACTGTTCAGGCACCCATTTTTTCCGCGGCCCGAGGTATCTGGCCTGCGACGCTGCCCGCCACCTTCAGTCAGCATGGCGGCATCGTTTCAGCGAACTACCCGCTCGTCATCACCTCACCGACCGGCGGCACGATTTACTACACGCTCGATGGCAGCGATCCTCGTGTGACCGGCGGCGCGGTGTCGTCGTCCGCCTTCACCTACACCGGACCGGTTAATCTCAACTCGCTCGGTACCGTGAAGGTCCGGGTGAAGAGCGCGGGCGGCGAATGGAGCGCGCTCACGGAGGCTTACTTCCAGCCCGGCGCGGTTGCTCCGTCCGCGAGTTCGCTCGTCATTTCCGAAATCAACTATCACCCGCCGACCTCGACCAGCGCTGAGGAAGCGCTCGGGTTCACCAATGCGGACGACTTCGAGTTCATCCGCCTCACAAATATCAGCGCCAGCCCGCTCGACCTCCGCGACGTGCAGTTCACCGGCGGTATTTCGTTCACGTTCGGCACGGGAGATATTCTTTCCCTGCCGCCTGGCGGAAACTTGCTCCTCGTCAAACGCCAGACCGCATTTGTCGCCCGCTACGGCGCAAGCTTCAACGCGACTATCGCAGGCGAATATGGCGGCTCACTGAACAACGGAGGAGAGCAACTGCGGCTCGACATCGTGAGTCCTGTCATCGTGAATATCGCGCTCTTTTCCTACAAAGACGGCAGCGACCCGATGTGGCCTGCGACGCCCGACGGCTACGGGCCGTCCCTCGTGCTGATCAATCCCGCATCCGACCCCGATCCGTCGCAAGGCTTCAACTGGATGGCCAGCGCGCAGCCCGGCGGACTGCCAGGCGGCGTTGTCAGGATGCTGAACTACACCTCGTGGAAAGGGCTCTCGTTTGATCCCGCCGATGCCGCCGACAACGCAGTCTCCGGAATGACTGCCGACCCTGATGGCGACGGCCTCTCAAACCTCATTGAGTACGGCCTCGGCGGAAACCCGCTCTTCAACGACCGCGCGACCCTCATTCTGCCGCCGACCATCGCAGACTCCGGCGGCACGAACTACCTCACCTACCAATACCGGCTGAATGCGGGTGCCAGCGACGCGACCACCACGCCGCAAGTCTCCGGCGATCTGACAAACTGGCTGAGCGGCGCGGGCAACATCGTCACGCTCAGCGGCCCGATCTCGCGCACCGACGGCGTGAACCTATTCACTATCCGCGACACTACGCCCGCAAACGGTGGAGCCCGCTACATCCGCCTCCGCATGGTCGCGCCGTAGCCGGGCCATATTTTCAAAACTCCGCTGTCGCCAAACGCGAAACTACAGCAGTACTATCGCGGCCCATGTTTAAGAAGCGCTACTCACGGCCCGGCACGGCTCCCGCCACTCTGAACCCTCTGCCCTGCGCGCAGGGGAAGACGGTTCTTCGGGTTCTTGAATACGGTCCAGACGGTGTGCACGAAACCACCGTCAAAAACGTGTCCGACCTCCCCGCGAACACCAGCGACGGCAAGACACGCTGGATTGAAATGAACGGCATCGGCGACGCGAATGCGCTGCGGCAACTGGGCGAGCGCTATAACCTCCACCCGCTCGCCCTCGAAGACGTCCTCAATGTGGGGCAGCGTCCGAAATTCGAGATTTACGAAAAGCATCTCTTCATCGTTGCACAGATGATTTACAACGAGGATCAGGAGACGATGTGCGCGGAGCAGGTCTGCCTGTTTGTCTCCAACAACCTGCTCATCAGCATCCAGGAAGACGCGGAAACGGACGTCTTCGAGCCCGTCCGGCAGCGCATCCGCGTGGGTGGCGGTTACATCCGCAAAATGGGCCCCGATTATCTCGCGTATGCGCTGCTCGACGCGATCGTGGATCACTGCTTCCCCGTGATGGAGAAATTCGGCGAGGATCTGGAGGAAATGGAGGACACCGTCCTCCAAAAGCCGGATGCGCGCAACGTGGCGCAGATTCACAACGCAAAACGGATGCTCATGCAACTGCGCCGCTTTGTGTGGCCCGAGCGCGATGTTGTCAGCGCGATGCTGCACAGCGACAACCCGCTCATTCGTTCGGAGACGAAGGTCTTTCTCCGCGATCTCTACGATCACACGGTGCAAATCATGGACCTCATCGAGGCCTATCGCGAAG
>JAYSTZ010000487.1:0-21108 GCA_043719365.1 Verrucomicrobiaceae bacterium
GCTCACGCAGCCCTCTGCGTGAAAGCATTTACGCAAAGCGCGGATCAAAAGAGCGTGCGACCAGAAAAAGTGCGCTTCGCGTGAGGGACTTCACGCGGAGGGCTGCGTGAGCTACGACGCTCCAATCGCGGCGTTCGGGTTTAATTCAGGATTCGGTCACGCTGAGGTTTAAGATCATCCCACTCGCAACGCCGTATCATCAAGTATTCGGGGAATTGAGTCTAGATACGTAGTTGGCAGGACAATTTTCTCCATCTCGCTTAGAAACTTCTCCGGCCGGGTGGTTTTCTTTTTTTCGATGTACTCCGCTGCCGCGAAACTCATTTGCTTTTCCATACTCTTGCCTGTCCGCACTCTCGCCCGCTGTCTCGCTATTTTACAGGGCTTTTCGCTTTATTCAGCGTTTCACTTATGGAATCGGGGTTAATGAGCGCGCGTTTTTCCATTTCATGGCATCAGACCTTGTTTTCCCAAATCTCGCTGAGGATTCACTCGCCTGACAGGGCTTTGGCTCCTGGGCTGCATCACCTCGGAGTCACACTCTTTTCGTGGACGCCTAATCACGTTTCTAGCTAGCAAAGAACAGCGAGGGTGAAATTGTTTTTGCGTTGCAGGCGATGCAATTTGATGGGACGAGGTGCGCCTCATCCACCGGCCAATAAATACTACTTCGACAATCTCTATTGCAAAATGAAAACCTTGATCCGCTTTTTGTTTACAATGCTCGCTGCTGCGCCTCCCGCTTTTGCCCAGCTCACTTTGCTGGAAGAGGGAGGCACTTTTCTGCCGGGGAATCTTGCGCTCGCGCCTGCGGGGACGGCGTTTGCCAAGGATGTGTTGCCGGGCTTCGCGGCGCACACCATCCCGCACCTTAACGACGCGACCTACGGGAATGCGAATAGCTGGATCAGCAATTCGGCGGACTCGTTTGCGGGGATCAATCTCGGGGCCACGCCCGTGGCGGTGAACCGCATCGCCTTTGGCCGCGATAATCTCGGTGTCTTCGGCGACCGCTGTGTGGACCTCTACACGATCCAATACACGACCGAGGCGAACCCGACTGAGGCGACCGCGGCGTGGACGGTTATCGGCACGGTGGACTACCGCGCGGGCGGGCTCGGGGTGGCTAATCCCGCGCGGCGTCACGCTTTCTCCTTTCCCAGAGTAAATGCGACTGGCCTCCGCATCGTCGCGCTCACCGTGGGCACGTGCATTGACGAGATCGAGATCGCGAATGTGGTCACCGGTGCGCCGACGGACCTTGCGCTCACGGCCACGAGCATCACGGAAAACAGCGCGCCCGCTGCGACTGTGGGGACGCTCTCGGCGACGGATGAGGACGCCGCCGATACGCACGTGTTCGCCTTTGCGGGCGGGGCGGACGATGCGGCTTTCACGATCACGGGGAATACGCTCAAGCTCAATGCCAGCGCGGATTTCGAGACGAAGCCGAGCTACGCCATCCGCATCCGCGCGACGGATAGCAGCGTCGGGATGCTGACGTTTGAAAAGAGCTTCACGATCACCGTGACCAACCTCGCCGAAAGCGCACCGACGGGACTGAACGGCACTGGGGCTGGCGGGCCGACTTTCATCCCGGAAAACAATGCGCCCGGTTTCACCGTGCGCACGGTGGTGGCGACCGGGCCGGATGCGGGGGTGGACTTTACTTACGCATTCGCGGGCGGGGCGGACGACGCGGCCTTCACGCTCACAGGCAACGTGGTGAGGATCAACGGGACCACGAGCCTGGCGACCAAGCAGAGCTACACGATCCGCATCCGCGCGACGAATGCGCACGCGGCGAATCTCTTCTACGAGCAGGATTTCACATTCTACGTCGGAGGGAAGGTGCTGGACGTGCAGTTCGACGACGCCTCGGTCACGAGCGGCGACCAGACGTTTGTGAACATCGGCGTTCAGTTCGTGGGCGACGTGAACAATTTCGTCCTGAAAAACAAGGGCATCACGCCCATGACCGTGAACGTCCAGTTTGTCGCGCCTGAATTCACCGTGGCTGCGGTGGGAGGCAGCGGCACCGGCCACAACGGTGGCACCGGCAGCGGCAGCACCGGCAGCACCGGCAGCACCGGCAACACGGGCAGCGGCAGCGGCAGTGGCAGCGGCGGCACCTTAGCCACGGTGAACATCGATCCAGGGCAGACGGCGTTTGTCACCCTGACCTACAACGATTCGCTCTTGGGACACACCAATCTGAATATCTTCGAGGTGCTCTCCGCCCAGCAGGCGGATTCGGCGTTCATTTTCAGGGTCGTCCTCGGGAACCCTCGCGGCAACACCGTCGAGAACGACACCTTCACCGCCACCTCGGGCGTCACCACCGTGGCCCCGCTGGCAAATGACGGCAGCCCGGAAGTGACCATCACCCGTGTGGTGGGCGGGAACGCCACGGTCAGCGCGGATGGGCGGCACCTGCTCATCGCGGCGGGCTTCACCGGCACGCTGCGCTACGTGACCAGCAACGACTTGGTCGGCACCGTGACTATCGTCGCCGGCACACCCGTGGCCACGCCTAAGAAGTGGGCCGGCCTGCTACACGACGCGAACGGCAAGGTCGCCGGGCACATCGCCGCCAACGCTACGAACGGAAAATACACCGCCGCGCTAAACGTAGGCCACGTGAAGCAGTCCGCCAAATTTATCCCCGCCACGCCGATTGCGACGAAGCTCGGCGCACTCAACGTCACCCTCGACGGCGCGAACCACCTGCAAGTGACCCTCGGCACAAACACCGGCGACCTCCGCCCGCTGGCCATCGCGGCCACCGCGACGAAATACAACGCCGCGCTCCAAGCCATTCAGCCGGACTTGCTCGGCGGCGGCTTCAGCAAACTCGCAGTGAAAAAGAGCGGCGGGATCACCGCAACCGGCACACTGCCCGACGGCACGAAATTCTCCACCGCCTCGGCGCTCGCCGATGACGCCAGCGCGTCGTTTTACACGCCAGTCAAAGCGACAAAGCCGAAAGGCACCATCGCCGGAGAAGTCGCTTTCGCTGCGCTCGCCGCGACTGATCTCACTGGAGAGTTCGCTTGGGTGAAGCCTGCACAAACGAAGCCGACCGGGCTGAACGCCAGCGGCGTGGATACGCTGGTGACGCTCAACGGCAGCATCGTCGTGCCCGCTGCCGCGCCAACCGGGCTGGACGCCGATGTTGAATTGCTCGGGGCAAATTTCAACGCGCCCCTCGCATTCAGCGTCCCGCTCATCAACGGAAAAGCCGCGCCCAACGACTTACTCCGCAACTTCACCATCAACGGGAAAACCGGCGACATCAGCGGCGGCGTAGTCTTCACGCCCGGTGGGAAAGTGGTGAAGTTCAAAGGCGTCTTCCTCCCAAAAAACGACCGCATCTGGGGCTTCCTAAAAGGCGACGTCAGCGGCGGGCGGATTGATGGCGAGCTGGACTAGCCGAGCCTACTTCGCACCCGGTGTCGCCTCTATCTGCGGCGCGGCGGAGCCGGAGAACCGCGCCGCACAAGCAGTGTGAGTGCGGAGATACCAGCGTTCGCATTGATCGGAGAACTTCGCGACGAGCGCAGCGTTTGAACCGGCGAGGTTTGTGTGTTCGCCGGGGTCTGTCGTGAGGTCGTAAAGCTCGGACTGCCGCTCGCGGATTGTCTGGATGAATTTCCATTTTCCATCCCGCAGCCCCCACTGCTCGGGGAACGCGCCTTTGGTAAAAAACACCGCGCGGGCCGGGAAGTCGCGTGTCGTCAGCGCGATGCCGGGCGTCTTCGCCTCAAAGCCAGCAAGCGCGGCGAGTGTCGCGTAGATGTCGCCGCTGGATGCGATGCGATTGCTCGCAATGCTCGTGCCGAGGGCGGGGTGGGAGAGCAGGAGGAAAGTGCGGATGTTTTCTTCGTAGATCGCGTTCTTATGCGCGAAGTTTCCGGGGTGTTCACCGAACGCCTCGCCGTGATCGCCGGTGATGGCGATGACTGTATTTTCAAAAAGCCCGCGCGCTTTCAGCATGGCGATAAGCTGGCCTATAACGGCGTCCGTGTAGTGCAACGCATTGCGGAAACGGGCCGCGTCGTCTGCGCGACCATTCGGCTCGGGGAATCCACGCGGCACGGAATACGGATGATGTGTCGCGCCGTTCATATAGCTGAGGAGAAAGGGCGCAGTGCGGTGCGTTTCGAGCCACGGCTCGATTTGTGTCATGGTGAATTCCTCCTTCGCGCACCACGAGTTGAGGATGTTCGCGCTGAGGTGGTTTTTCACGTCTCGCCCGAAGTCATAGAGCGTGCCCCATCCCGCGCGGCGCTCGAACTGATCCATGCCCTCCACATCCAGCCGCTCGCTGGAAAAGAGAGCCGTCGCGTAGCCCGCCGCCGCAAATCCACGCGCCATTAGCGGGCCGGTGAACTCGCGCTGAAACGCCTCAATCATCCCCTCCCCGGTGAGCTGAAAGCCGCCCGTATTAATTGCGAGATGATTGCGCGCGGTGCTGGGATAGACGGCATACACATTCTCAAAGGCGACCGCGCTGCGAGCGAGCGCGGCGATGTTTGGTGTATTGGCGAGATTGCCGAGCAGGTGCCGGGAGCCGACGGATTCGAGGACGATGAAAACGATGTTTGGCTTCGGCGATACTGCACGGATTTTCATCACAGCATCGGCGAGACCCGGCGCGGAAGAAGCGCGTGCATCCACCGGAGCATCGTCGCCAACTTTTGCAGAAAGTCCGGCGCTCACACGCGGCATCAGCGCCTCCTGAAGCAGCGGGAAAAGCGGATGCGTCGCCGCGTTTTTCACCGGCTGGGGGATTGGGAAAACCCCAGCGACAATCGCCATTCCCGGAAGCAGTGAGAGGCCGCGTCGCACCGCGGACGGCAGCCGTTTTTCGTGCGTCGGATGCGTTCCGAAAAGCTTCTTCCACACCCACACAAGCACCGAGAGTGCGAGCACGGCATTGAGCGCCAATTTCCACCACGCCGCCGCCACCGCCGCGCTCGCTGAACTAAGAAGGCGCGGCAGCAATGCAGTCATCCCGCCTTCACCCAGCGACAGTCTCGGGTGATCGCCGAAGGACTGGAAATAGGCCGGCGTGACGGCGACGAAAATCGTCATCGCCGCATAGCCCGCGAAAAATAACCAGGAACTCCACCGCGCCCGCATCGACACAAAAGCAATCCCTGCGACCAGAATCGCCGCGATCCCGTTTTGCCGTTGCATCAGCGGCAGCCACGCGAGGTCGAAGAAACCGGAATTCTCCGCCTGAGCCACCGCAAGCAGTCCCCAGTGAAATAGCCCCGTCGCAACGGCTGTCTGTAGTGATACCGGCTTGTCCATCGACTCGCTAAAAGGGACGAAAACTCCCCGCCCGACAAGCGCGAACTCCCTTGGCACCATAGCCCCCATGCGAGCGGGCAACAAAGCGAGGGTATGGGCGCGATCCGGCTTTCTCCGGTGCAACGGGGACGCAAATCGGGCCAACAGGTTCAAACTATATAGTTTGACGTTTCCAAGGCGTTTCAAAGGCGGGTCACTACGTAGATTTTTGGGGCCAAGACGTCTGGCGCGCGGTTCTCTCCCTTGTCACCAAGCAGAAAGGCGTCCGGGAAACGACTTTCTCTATAGTTTTTTGCATCATTTCCATGCATGCGAGTCTTCGGAAGCTATCCCACTTTCTCGACGTCCACTCCGGACAAAACCAACCAAAACAAACATGAGCCACGCGGTAAGTCATGCGCCCAAGTGGCAGGAGCTGGATTATCCGAGCCGTATCGGTGACTGACTAATAGCCGCTTCGCGCTCTATTGGCCTGCCTTTTGGTCATGCCGTAGCGAGCGTGCCGGAAGTATTCACGCTCGTCACGACACTCCGCGGCGGGTAGTGGGCTTGTATGAGCCTTATTGACGACGAGAATTTCATGCGCCTCGCGCTCCGAGCCGCTGAGCGTGGAGCGGGGTGGACTTCCCCAAATCCAGCCGTGGGCGCGGTGATTGTGAAAGGCGGTCGTGTCGTCGCGACCGGATGGCATCGGAGGGCAGGGGAGCCTCATGCTGAAATCGAGGCGCTCTGTGCGTTGGGAAATCCCGCCGATGCAAAAGGCGCGACGATTTATGTGACGCTGGAGCCGTGCTGCACGCATGGACGCACGCCGCCCTGCACGGATTCGATCGTGGCGGCGGGATTGCGGCGCGTGGTTTTCGGTGCGACGGATCCGAATCCCTCGCACGCCGGACGGGCCGTGGACATTTTAGAAAAAGCCGGGCTGCGTGTGTCGCACGGTGTCCTCGCCACTGAATGTGCGGCGCTCAATCCGGGATTCAATCATTGGGTGGTGACGGGGCTTCCGTTGGTCATCGCAAAAGCAGGTCTTTCGTTGGATGGAAGACTCACGCGTCCGCCGGGCGAGGGGCAGTGGCTGACGAGCGAAGCTTCCCGCCGGGATGCGATGAAACTTCGGGCCTCGGTGGATGCCGTGATCATCGGCGCAGGCACGCTGCGCACCGATAATCCGCACCTGACGCTTCGTGGAGTAAAAGGCCGCCAGCCCTTGCGTGTCGTGCTGACCCGCTCGGGCAAGCTGCCGGAAGATGCGCATCTTTTCACCGATGAACACCGCGACCAAACGCTCGTCTATCGTGGCAAATCGCTGCGTGCGGTGCTGCGCGATTTGGGCAAACGTGGTTGCACGAGTGTATTGATTGAGGGCGGGGGTGAAGTCCTCGGGGCGGCCTTCGACGCGAAGCTAGTGCAACACGCGGTCTTTTATATCGCCCCGATTTTATGCGGCGGCCCGGATGTGATCCAAGGGCGAGGTGCTGCGGCTTCGAGCGCGGCGGCGAGGTTGGAGGCGCCGGTGTATCGCAGGGTCAGCGGGGATATCGTGGTCGAGGGCAGGGTGGCTCTTCCGGCGTAGGGATGGATGCCGTGCGGCGCGTTTTTCGGGTGCGATTAAAAGTGGAATAGCGCGAAGCGCAAAGTAGCCCGCGAGTCCCTTCGCGGCTGAATATTACTCGCGAAGCGACCAATCAATCGAAGTGCCGCTTCGCGGGCGGTTTGAAGCCGCGAAGGGATTGCCTTTCAGGCTACCTCCGGTTCGCGGGCTACTTTCTCCGGGCTTCCGATAATTCCACTTTTAATCACACCCGCGTGTTCCTGCGCCTTGAAAAGACGTTTCCCATAGTTGGTTGTTTGGTATAGCGTTCCGCGAGTTATGAATCAGAATCCGAATGAACAAGGACGTCCGCAGAAGCCGGTGGCAAACCGGCCGGTCGCACGAATCGTCGCAAAGCCTGTCGCGAAACCGGTCGCAAACCCTGTGGCAAAGCCTGTGGCGCCCAAGGTGGTTGCGCCGAAAGCCGCGCCGGTTGCTCCACGTCGTGTCGCGAGTCCGGTATCGGTTACCGGGGCGCACGGGCATTCGCCTTTGGTAGTGAAGAATGGTTCCGGCGGCGGGATGATCGCCGCGGCAGTCCTGCTCCTTGCGAGTGGCGGGGGTGTCTGGTGGTGGACGCATCGTGTGGAGCCCGCGCCCGTCCTCGCGAGCGCACCGCCAGCCCCAAAACCGGCTCCCGCGCCATTGGAAAAGCCCGTCGTCGCGTCGGCGCCGTTGATTGTTGAATCAAAGCCCGCCGTCCCGGTGCCCGTCGCGCCGGTTCCGCCTGCACCCATGCCGGAGGTAAAGCCCGCTCCTCCCGGTCCAACGCCGCCGCCGGTGCGTGCCGTCGCCTCGGTTGATGCGTTTGCCGCGCCGCTTCCGCTCGACTCCGTGGCCGCGCGCTCTCCTGCGATTATGGATCGTGCGGCGGCCCTGATCCGGGTTGCTCTTCAGGAGAACCAAGTGCCGAAGTATCTCGATCTTCTCCAGCGGTCGCTGGCCATCGAGTTGAAGCGCAGCCCCGACTTCGATTCCGCCCAGCGCTACGACCGGTTCTTTGAGAATCCCTACTTTATGCGGGCGTTTTACCAGCACGCTTTGCTGTCGATGGCAGGCTCCGGCACGACCAAGGCTGCGGCTGACAGTTCATTGCTCGCGAGTCATTTGACGAAGCTGTGCGAGAACAATGAATCCATGGAGTCGTTCATGGAGACGGTCACCCTGAAGGACAAATTCCGCGACGTGATGGAGACCTGGGCGCGGCTCGCAGCGGATGATTTCGAGGCTCTCGGCAACTACCGCGACCTCGCCATCGCGTGCTGTCTGGTTTTTGAAAAGCCCCGCAAGTTCGATTGGAACGGTCACCCGACCACCATCACCGCAGCCGAGCGGTATCAGTGGTATAAAAAGCACGACAAAGCCGGACAGCTCGAAACCAAGCTCACCAAGCTCTCCGCGTGGGAGCTCTCTTGGGTCGTCGGCGCGCCGGTGCCCGAGAGCGAGATGGAGTGGACGCTCACCGAGCTCCGCCGCAAGCTGAAGCAGGGCAATTGGGGCAATGCATACGGGATGGTCCCGTATGACATGCAGAAGGCGGTGACCGGAAAAATGAAGGATCCCTACGAATATTATACCTTCGCCGAGATTCTCAAAAAAGGCGGCATCTGCGGCGACCGCGCCTACTTCGCTTCGAACACGGCGCGCTCTATGGGGATTCCTGCCGTCTCGATTTCCGGCGATGGTCCGCTCGGTGGTCACGCGTGGATCGCGTGGCTGTCCGACGACGACAAATGGTCGTTCAGTGGACGAATGAGCGGCTATCCTGCCGGTCGTGTGGGCGACCCGCGCAACGGCGAGAGCATCAGCGAAAACGTATTCACGAAGCTCTCCGAGTCGCATGTCGCCAGCCGCGCGAAGGCGCTGAAGTCCGACAAGCTCGTGATGTTTAGCAGCCTCCACGCATTGCTGAGGCAGGATCAGAACGCGCAGAAGGCGATCCAATACGCCATCAGCAATACGCCTTATGATGGCGACCTTTGGCTCAAAAAGATCAACCTCATGTCCGCATCGAATCCCGAGCTCGATGTCGCCGAATGGAAGAGCTTCCTCGACCAATTCCGCCGTAAGTTTGCAGACGACCCGGACATGCTAGCCAAGGCGCGCGTTGCCGAGGATAAATACGTCCTCCCGAGACTCAGCGCCGACAGCGCCAAGGCCGAATTGCGCGGCGACATCCGCCACCTCGGCTCCCTCAAAGGCCTCACTTCCACCGAGGAAATCCTCGCCGCACACAAGCGTTACGCAGACGTCTATCTAAAGAGCAACGACTTCCCCGGCCTCCGCAGAATCTACCGCGAAGCCCTCGACGACTACGGACGCGAGCCCGCCAAATTCAAAGCACTGGCGCACGACTACTGGAAATTCGTCAAGGACACGACCGACGAAAACCGCAAGAACGCGTGCCGCGATTTGGAGCGAAGCTACGAGCGCCACGTCGAGACCAAATCGGGCGGCTTCTTTGAAGTAAAAAGCCAGGCCACCGCAGCCCATGTCGTTTCCGCCTGCTGGCGCGAAGCCGGCGACACTGAGCGCGCCGACCGCATGGACAAGGAAACTGCGAAGCGCGAGGAAAAGGCGACGAAGAACGCACTCTAATCGATCGCTCCACAATAATCATGGATTTGAGGTGCGACCCAACTGGCGCAAGGCCGAAGGAATGAAGGCCAACGCGCTGGGTGTGATTAAAAGTGGAACGGCGCCCCCAAGGAGGGGGAACGTCTCGTTCCCCTGAACCACGGAGTGGTTCCCGAGCGGCGCTCCTGCGCCGCAGGGGAACGGGACGTTCCCCCTCCTTGGGGGCTTTCGCCCGATTCGTGCCGTCCCTTCAACGTTCCACTTTCAATCACACCCCAACGCGCTCGCCGTGAAAAGTTACGTGAGCGATCGCTGGACGAGCAAGGGCGAATGGGGCGCTTCTACACTAGCGCGTTGTCGTCGCGCTTTTCCAGCCTCATGAGCTGCTTCTTTACGACCTCGATGTGCTTGGTTACTTCGTAGAGCGCCTTGACGATTTCCCCCTTAGTGGCGTCGTCGTCGAGGGCCTTGAGAAGTGGATGCATTTTCATCACGGCCACTCCGGTGGTGATGCAGTGTTCGCGGATTTGTTCGCTGGCTTCGGATCGTGTCATGCGCTCTTGTCGGGAATAATGCGGTCGATTTCCAGCACAGACGCTCTAGGATTTTCGGTATGAAAATCATCATCACTTGCGGCCCAAGCTACGAGCCCATCGACGGGATGCGCCGAATCACCAACGCATCCACGGGCGAACTCGGCATGATGCTCGCGGAAGTCATGTGCGCTGCGGGGCACGAAGTCACCGTCTTCAAAGGGGAGATGGCGGCGAGCGTGCATCCGGTTGGGGCTGCGGAAGTGGTTCGATTTTCCACGAACGATGATCTTTTGGCGAAGCTCCAGCAAATGAGCGCCGACGCGGTCTTCCATGCGGCTGCGTTGTGCGATTTCCGGGTGAAAACGACGCGCATGGCGGATGGCAGCATTTCGACGGACGGGAAGGTTTCTACGCGCGCTGGCGATGTCACGCTTACTCTTACGCCGACGACCAAGGTTCTTCCTGCGCTTCGGTCTATTTTCCCGGCGGCGCTCATTGTCGGCTGGAAGTATGAAATTGACGGTGGGCGCGCCGATCTGGTTGGGAAAGCGGTTCGGCAGATCTCGGAATGCAAAACCGACGGCTGCGTGGTGAATGGTCCGGCTTGGGGTGCGGGGTTCGGATTTGTGGCGGGCGACTCTGCGGTCACTGAACTGCCGGACCGACCCGCAATTTGCCAGTTTCTCGCGAATCTTCGTTAAGCCAAAAAACCGCGTTAATCGTCCACTAAAGACACTAAATACACGAAAAGAAGACTTCATGAAAAGATGAGCGCTCACCAGGTCGGTGCGTGCTTCGTCTCTCGGAAGTGGCTCCTTTCGTTTATTTTAGTGTGTTTCGTGGACACTCAATTCCCGTTTTTAGGTGAAGGCCCGAACGCGGCTTTTGAGGTGAACCCGTTTTCACCGGCTTTTTGTGTTGAATCAGCTCATCTGAAGCGTCTTACATGGAGGGGTTGAAAATTGTTTCCAAGATTGAAGCGTTGAGAACGCATTACACCCGTCGCCAAGCATTGCTGTCGAAGTGATAAAATATTCTTCATATCTCTTGCCAGCGTCGTGATGCTGGCCATATTTCAGATACCGCTTCGCAAATGACCACTGATACCCGTATTTCGTTTCGACACATTTTGATGGGTTCCATCCTTGCCCTCTCCCATCCGCTTTTTGGGGCTGGGGAACCTGTATTCTCTACGCGACCAATCGTCAGCAATGTGGTGGCGGAGAATCCCGATGTGCCGGCCACAGTTTTTTGCGGAAAGACACTCGTTATTCCTCTGGCGGTGACCGATCCCGAAGGGGATGCGCTCAGCTACACGGTGACTACGAGCCAGCCGTGGCTTTTGGCTCGGGTGCGAACCGGGCATCCGGTGATGAAGATGCGCGTTCGCTCGGCCAATGACGGCTCGGGCGCGCCCATTGATGGAACGATGGAGTTTGCTCTGTTCCGTGCGGATACGCCGGATACTGCGGACTTCATCGCGGGATTCGCGCAGTCGCCTTACTACGAGAACGTTTTGTTTCATCGAGTGATCGACAATTTCGTCCTTCAGGGCGGCGATCCCGCCGGGACCGGTTCGGGGAGCGCGCCTTACGCAATGCCGCATGAGTTTAACTCGCATCTGATCTATTCCGGGCGCGGGCAACTCGCGATGGCGAACTCAGCCGGTGGCTATACCCAGACGTATGCGGGTTACGGGCGGTCGTTCACGATTCAAGGGGGAACCATCGAGTATCGCACGGCGAATACTGTCGCGACAAACGGATCTCAATTTTTTATCACACTGGGTCAACCGAGGCATTTGGATTTCCGCCATTCGCTGTTCGGGCAGATCATCCGGGGCTTCGATGTTATGGACAAGGTCTCAAATGTGCCGGTCGGCGCGAACGACAGACCGACCGTGAACGTGACGATGTCGGAGCTTTCGGTGAACCCCAGTAGCTCGGACGGCGTGCTGCTTGTAAGCGCGACGTCGGTGGGAACGGGCACGGTGACTGTGACCGCAAAAGATCCGAGCGGTAATTCCTCGCAAAGAATTTACACGCTGAATGCGGCCAAGGACACCGTGAATGATCCGCCGATTCTCGCGTCGCTGGCCCCGCAGGTGGTCCCGGTTGGGCAGGTGCCGAACGTCGTGACGCACGCCGAGGATCTGGAGCACGACGGAATCAGTATTCGGATGCCGCTTCAGGTGAACCGCAGCTTCTTCAATGGCTCGCCGAATTCGTCGAGCAACATCTACGCGGGATTTAATTCGGGCAACCTGGGCGTGGTTTCGCGTCCGTCTGCGGGCGCGTGGGACATCACAGTCGGTGTGACTGGCGTGAATGATCCGCTGATTAATTCGCAACCGCCAAACGGCGCGGTTTTCCAGCTTTTGGAGGTCGGCGTCGGCGACCAAGCGATCGAAGTGACTCCGGCGACGCTGGAGGCGAAAGCAGGCGTTTCCACGGGGAGCGTGACGCTTGCATCGTTCCGCTACGGCGGGACACTTTCGGCACCGGGCGACTTCATCGCGAGTGTGATTTGGGGTGATGGGACTGCCCGGCAGGCGAGCAACGGCGCGTCGCCCGCGATCACGATTGTCCCGTCGAGTTCACGACCGGGGATATGGGACGTGAAAGGGACGCATACATTTGTTCGGGCCGGCGTCTATCCGCTGCACGTAACGCTCGACGGGCCGCTCGGTGCCACGCGACTTGCACGGGGAACGTCCGTGGTTGCTGCGGATGGCGCGTTGTTTTCCGCCATCGGGCAGGATCACAAACTGACCGGCGCGACGTTTGCGACGAACCCAATCGCAATCATTGCGGATGCGACCGTCGGCGTGAAAGCTTCCGACTTTTCGACGACGATCGATTGGGGTGATGGAACTCGGAGCACGACGGGCGCGACCGTCCGGCAAATCGGTGTTGGGCGTTTCGGGGTCTATGCCACGCATCGCTACTCGGACGCGGAGGTTTATTCCGTGATGGCGACTGTCAGACGGGCCGCGTTTTCCGCTTCGGCGTGGAGCAAGCTTGATGCAACGGGATTCACTTCACCGCGATATCTGCCGCCGTTTCCAAAAGCGAATCTTACAAGCTCGTGGAGTCAGGCGATTAATGTGGGCGGGACTCAGGTGAGCGGCCTGCCGCAAAAAACTGTGAAGGGTTCGCAGACGAGCATCACCGGCTATTTCTCGGTGGTGAACTCCGGCTCCAAAGCCGCCGTTTCGCCGAAGCTGCGCTTTTACCTTTCCAGCGATGCTGCGCTTGTGAAGACAGGGAATGGTGCCGACACTTTGCTGAAAATCGGTCCCTCCACTTCAAGCATGACGCAAATTCCGCTCCGCTCTCTGAAATCGGGCGAAGGCGGGGCAATCCCGATCCGCGCGGCCAATGGCGTGGATCTCACTTTGCGCCTGCCGGCGAACGAAACCGGAGCGGGCAAATATCTCATCACCGACGTCGATTACAGCGACCCAATCACCGACAATATGGCGATCGCAAAGCAGGTCGTTTTCGGACCGTTTTCGGGCATCGTCGTGAAATTGCCGCCCAACACTCCGAGCGGCGGACTCGTAGTCACGGAAGCCGCGCCCGTGGGTGCGGATTTTCCTGCGCAGGCAAAGGCGACGTTCACTGTGGCGCTCGACACTTTGCCGACTGCAAACGTCGTCATCCCGCTGGAAGTGCTGAATGCGTCGAGCGTGGTGGACAATTCGCAAGTCACCCTGTCGGCGAGCGAACTCGTTTTCACCCCGCAAAATGGAACGATTGCGCAGACGGTGACGATTACCGCGAAAAACAACGACGCCCGCGAAGAGTCGGTCCAGCAAATCGTTCGCTTGAAGCCCGCAACCAGCACCGACGCGCGCTTTAACAACACAGATGCTCCGGACATTCCCGTGGCGATTCTCGATGACGACGCAAAGGTCGGTATCGTGGTTTCGAAAACGAGTATTGATGTCACGGAGCGCACACCTGCCGTTCCCGTGTCCTTTACGCTGACGCCTTCGGTCGCGCCGAAACAGGATGCGATCATGGAGATGGACGTCATTGATGCGAATGGTGCCGTCGTCACCGGACAGGTGACCATCGCACCGAGCACGGTCACATTTACCGCGTCGGGCGGGGTCGCTCCGAAGACCGTCATCATCACCGCCGTGAACGACACGGTTGCAGAGGCGCTGGCTCACTACACGCTCCGCTTGAAGGTGATCACGAGCAACGACCTGGCATACAAGGATGTGGACCTTGCGGACCTGCCGCTGACCATTACCGACAACGACTAGCTATGAAAAAATCCCTTCTTCGTCGAATTTTGACCCGCATTACTGGCCGGAAGGACGAGCAACCCCAGCCCGTGAAGCAGCCTCCAGAGAAGCGAGGAAAGCGGCGCACGGAATCTTCGTTCGAGCCGCTCGAAGGTCGAATCGCTCCGGCGATCCTGCTGAATCCGACCACGGTTCAGTTTAAGGATTCGCAGGGCGATCTTGTCACGGTGAAGTTTTCCAAGGCGCTCTTTGGTCCCGGAAATACCCTCGATGCGCTGCTGGATCGCGTCTTCAAATTCGACACTGGAAACGTCCGCTCAAACGGCAACACCGACACGGCGCAGGAACTCCAGACCATCGACCTGCTCGGCGTGACGACGACTCCGCTCAATCAAAGCACAAGTCCGGCGAACGGAATCAGTATCACCATCACGGCCGACGGCTCGGGCGATGGCCTCGCGAACGTCGGCTTCATCAATGCCAACCAATCGGCGCTCAACGGCATCACCCTCGGGAAGATCCTCGTAAAAGGCGACCTCGGAAGGATCGACGCGGGCGTGGTCACGAAGCCGGTCGGGCTCCAGTCGCTCATCGTGAATTCCCTCGGCAAGTTCGGCACGACCACGCAGGCGGCCACGGGTGCCAGCCTAGAAAGCACCATCTACGGAGCGGTCGGCTCCATCGCGGTGAATACCGACGTGGCAGATGTCATTTTCGGAATCGAGAACGGCAACATCATCAACGGGAAAACTCTCGCGGGAAATCTGGGGAGTCTGACAATCAGCGGAAAGCTGTCCGTTTCTACCGGCCTCACTTTGGCGGATTCCGGGTCATTTACGGTTGCAGGAAATATTGGCACGGTGAAGGTGGGCACTTCCACGATTCCCGGCGGCGGAATTTATGGGGGCGGAAGTCAGGGCGCAGGCCGGATTCATGCGATTGGGAAAATTGGTGCGCTGACGGTAAATGGCGACATTCGCGGCAGCGCGGGAAAAGACTCTGGGCAGGTCGCGGGCGACAAGGGGATTGGCGACGTCACGCTTCAGTTTTCCATCTTCGGCGGAAGCGGTGAAGCCAGCGGACGCATCGTATCCAGCCAAGGCGCAATCGGGAATGTTTCGCTCGTATCGATCCGTGGTGAGACGGCAATCAACGGCGGTGCCAGCGGGAAAAATGCGGCTTCGATTTCTGGCGCTACGAGCATCGGGAATCTTACCCTCACCGGCGCACCGGCCGACGGAAATATTCTTGGCGGCGCGGGCGAAGGCTCAGGTTCTATTTCCGCCGGAACCGGAGGTCTCGGGAAAGTCTCAATGCAAGGAGCCATCACCGGCGGCGGGGGCCTCAGAAGTGGACGGATTTTTTCGACGGGCGACATTGGTTCCGTGGCGGCGGGGGCGTTGAACGGCGCGGCGGGCATTGAGTCGGGAGTGATACGTGCCGGGAACAATCTAGGAGCGGTTGCCATCAGTGCCCTCACGGGCAGCACCGGCAATGATTCGGGTTCGATTCGTGCGGGCGGCGATGTGAAATCCATCCTCGTCCGAGGATCGATGACCGGTGCCGCAGGGACTGGTTCAGGCACCATTCGCGTCGGTGATGATGTCGGCGCGATTACCGTGCAGGGCGTGATGATTGGCGGCGCAGGTACCGAATCCGGCGCAATTTTCGCGAGCGATATGGCGTCGCTTTCGGTGCTGAATTCCGGGAGTGTCCCGGACGGCATTGCCGCAGGGACAGGGCTCCGCAGCGGACACGTATCCGTCACGGGCACGGTGGGGAAAATCGTGATCCAAGGTTCGCTGGACGGCTCCATCGCCAGCGCGAAAGAAAGCGGCGGAAGCATTCTCGTCGGCACGTCGCTGGGTTCCATTTCCGTGAGTAAGAGCCTGATTGGCGGGGTGTCCGAAGCCAATGGTTCCATCGTGGTGAACGGCAAAGTAGGCACCATCACCATCGGCGAAAACCTGACCGGCGGAACCGGAAATTATAGCGGCGGTATCTCTGTGAGAGGCGCAGCGTCTTCGATTTCGGTCGCAGGAAATCTTGCAGGTGCCGCCGGAATTTATAGCGCATCGATCAACGTCGGCACGGACTTCACCATAAAGTCGAATTTGAAAGCGCTTGTCGTCGGCGGCGCTGTGAACGGCGGTGCCGGTGCAAATTCCGGCCTCGTTTTCTCGGGCGGCGGAATCGACAAGGCGACCATCGGGAACGCAGCGACACCGCTCAGCGATGTTGTGAAAGGTGGAGTTGGAATTGGCAGCGGCTCGATCTATGCCTCTCGCGGACTTGGAGCCGTGAAAGTTTTTGGCAATGTCGCAGGCGGCGACGGCGTGTCATCCGGAACGATTCGCGCCGGAGGCATCGCGAAATCCATCACACTGACAGGAGCAATTACCGGGGGCGGAGGCCACGGCAGCGGCGGAGTGAGTGTCCTCGACGACGGCCCCACGGCAGGCACGCTCGTCAGCCTAAAATTGGGATCGTTGCTTGGCGGGGCGGGGGATGATTCCGGTCAAATTCAGGCGGATGGTTCGATCGGCTCTGTGTCGCTCTCTCAAATGAACGGCAGCACGGGTCTGCGGTCTGGAACAATCATCGCGGGCTTTGGCAACAACGCGGCATCCGAGGGACTCGTAAAGCTTGGTGCAATTACATCCGTCCAGATCGGCACGAGTGTCCAAGCCGCAGCGGGCGGCGAATCGGGATCCGTAATCGCGGCAGGCAGTATCAAATCACTGAAGGTCGGCGGCTTTATGAGCGGTTCCATCGTCAGCGCGGGACGCGACATTGGAACGATGAGCGCGGGTTCGCTTCAGGGAGTGGAAATTCGGGCGCTCGGCCAGGCAGTTCAAACAAAGACGGACCTCGCAATTGCGAAGCTGTCCGTCGCGGGGAGTGTCGCGGGTAGTCGCGTGCTCGCCGGATATGATCGCTTTGGCAACGCCGTAAATGGCGACGCGCAAATCGGCTCGGTCGCCGTCACCGGCGAATGGGCGGGCAGCACCCTCGTTGCGGGCGTGCTCGACGTGAACAATGATGGCTTTGGCGGTGCCGACGATGTCGTTATCCCTGCGGGGATTGACCGGATTATCGCAAGGATTTCCAGCATCATCATTGGAAGTAATGGAGGGGGCAATTTTGTCGCCCAGCAGATCGACTCGATGACGGTCGCCGGAGCGAAGGTTGCGCTGACGACTGCAAAAAACACCATTGTGCTGACAAATGGAATGAACGAAATCATCATCCGCGAAGTCGCATAGCCTTTCCAAACAATTTTCATGAAACGAACCATCAGCCCGATTATCGAGCCACTCGAATCCCGCATTGCACCGGCGATCACCATCGCAAATCCAATTTTCGATATTAAAGCGGGAGTCGGCCAGACCGGCGTCTCGCTGGATCTCGCAACGCTCGTGGATGCGACTTCCAGCTACCGGACGATCGTGGAATTTGTTACCAATTTCCCCACGGCGACGCCCGGCGTGATCCGGCTGGAGTTGTTCGACGACAAGACTCCGCTCACGGTGCAGAACTTCCTGTCTTACGTGAATAATCTGGATGCCGCGAACGACTACGACGGCACTTATTTCCACCGATTGGTGAACGGCTTCGTCCTTCAGGGCGGTGGCTACAATCCCCAGGTTTCCGTGAACAATTTCGGTCCGCACGTGGCCACGCCGTATCAAGTTCACAATGAATTCTTCGGCGACGACACGAGCCTCGACCCAATCACCGGAACCATCGCCATGGCTAAAGTCGGCACATCGGCAGGCGGCGGTCCGAATAGCGGAACGAGCGAGTTTTTCATCAACTACGCGGACAACTCTGGCATTCTCGACACGCAGAACGGCGGCTTCACCGTCTTCGGGAAAGTCATTCAGGGAATGGATATCGTCAATGCCATCGCTAACCTGCGCAAAGTTCCGGTCAACAGTTTAACCGGCAGCAACGCGAGCGAAGGAATCCCGACGACGGCGGGCAACGGTGTCGCGCTGACAAATGATACGCTCATAAAAATCGTCGATGCCCGCGTCATCGCGCCCACTGCCGCCAACGCCGACGGGAACACGTTTGCCGTGGAGATTGTCGATAACGTGACCGGCGCTCCGAGCACCTTACTCTCGTCATCGATCGATGCTGCGAACCATTTGCAACTCAACTACACCAACGGCAAAGCCGGTGTCGCAAAGGTGAAGGTGACCGTTTCAAAGACCGGAGAAACATCTGTCGTGGATGAGTTCCTCGTCACGGTGCTGCCGAATCTTGTCTCAAGTGTCACGACGAGCATCGGCAGCCCGGTGGTGCCGGGGCAAAGCGGTACGGCGAGCGTCAAAATCACGAACAACGGCGGTGGCTTTGCAAAAGGCGACGTGAGTGTGCGCCTCTTCCTCTCTGAGGCAACCAGCCTGAATAGCGACATCGAAAGCGGATTCACACTCGAAGAAACAGGCGCGAATGCGGATATCGAAATCACTGCGGGTGCCGCGCAGAAAGTCTCATTGGCCAGCGGTGGCTCGCTCACGGTTCCGGTAAAATACGAGATCACTCCCGCCGACGCAGCGCTCTTGAAGATCGGCAGTCAGTATCGCCTGCTTGCCAAGATCGAAAGCCCCGGCGGCGCGACTATGATTCAGGAGCTGTTCACCGACGACAACGTCGGCAACATTACTGAAGTGAGTGAGTTCAGGAATGCGTTCGGCAATCTCGGCACAGGTCGCGCCGGCAGCGCCCTTACATTGGCGGAAGACAGCGATGTCGCTACGTCCGATCAGCTCACGCTCATCCTCAAAGGACCCGGCTCCGGCGATGTGACAAGAACCGCCGATGGCTTGATGAACATTACCCTTACCGGCACCACGAGCGCATCCTCGTTCTCCATCAAGACTCCGAAAGGAGCCATCGCGGATATCGGCGAAGTCCACATCACAAGCGCCATCGGCAAGGTGAACCTCGGCAACGCGCATCTCCTCTCGCACTTCTCCGCCAGCGGCGGGGCAAAGAGCATCGTCCTCGGCGATCTCGGCGCAGCGGCCCCCACGGAATCGAGCACCTTCGACATCGGTGGCTTGCTCAACTTGAAGACCAAGGTCGTCTTCGGGACCGTTCGCGATTTCAACTTCCGGTCCGAGATTCCAATCAGCTCGCTCACCGCCAAAGAGTGGCTCAACTCCAATGCTGCGGAAGTGGAAACGCTCACCTTCAACGGCCTCGGGAAACTTGCCATCAAGTCCAACCTCGAAGCCAACCTCGATGAACGCGGCAACCTCACCGTGGGCAGCGTTTCCGTGGGCGGCAACATCTTCGATAGCAACTTCACCACCCGCACTTCGATAAAGAAGCTCGTCGCAGGGAACGTGAGCGACTCCACCTTCCAGCTTGGCAACGCAGCGCAGGTCGCCGCACTCAGTTCAGCCAAGGGCACGGTCCTATTCAAAGAGGTGAACAACACTTCGTTCACCGCCGACTACCCGATTTCCGCGCTCACCTCCGCCACTTGGACGAATACGGACGCCACCGATTTGGAAACGCTGGAATTCCACGGCATCGGCGTTCTCAAGATCGCGGGCGAATTGCAGGCCAATCTCACCGAAAGCAGCGGACTCTCCGTGAAGAGCATCACCGTCCTCGGCGAAATCAAAGGCGCGACCATCCACACCACCGGCGACCTCACAGCACTCACTGCAGGAACGCTCAAGGACACGATCATCTCCGCTGGCGTCTCCGCGAAACCTGCCGTGCTAAACGACCTCGCCAATGCCCGGAACATCGGCTCCATCACCGTGAAGACCGCATTCTCAAACTCCACCGTCATCGCCGCCCAAATCGGTAAGGCATCCGTCGCTGGCGTTGCAGGTGATTCGGGAACGGGCGCGTTCGGATTCTACGCCGACGCCATTAAGAGCTACGTTCGCGTATCGGGGCTGACCCTCAAGAACCTCGACGCAGCGGGCGTGCAGGACACCGTCGGCAGCAATTACGAAGTGCGCATCTTCTAATTGGACAGCATCACGCAACTCCAGGAAGAGCTCGCGCAATTGGAGCGCGATTGGGAACAGCAGCGCGAAAAATTCCTCGTCCTCGGAAAAGACGGTGTCCTTGGCGAGCCCACCGGCGCGAGCCTCGTGCCGCGCGTCGTCATCATCGTCGGGAGCGTCGTCGTCATGGCGTTCCTCTCCGCAACTTCGCTCCCTGCGTTCCTCCCATACGCCTGCCTCGTTCCATTTGCCATCGCCACATTTCAGCTCCTCGCCGGTGCGGGGAAATCGGACGCATTCGACCGCGCAAAGTCCGCCCACGAAGGCCAGCGGTCCGCGATTATTCGGAAGCTCGAAGCCGCACGGCGGTGAAGCTCTTCGTCAGGCCCAGCCATTTCTCCCGGCGGATTTCGCAGTCGGGGAAAAGCCGCTTCATTTCGCTGTAGCTCAGCAGACGCAACTCGCCCACGAGCGTGTCGAGATTCACATTATCCCCGCGCCGCAGCCAGCCGCGGACGCTGAACCAGCGGAAAAGAAAACGGTGCGTGCGGCGCGGCAGCCAGTGCAGAAACAGCGCGAGAAAGTGCGGCTCGATCGGAAACCACCGGTTCGGCGTCTGCACATAAACACCGCGCCCCACCCGGCGCAGTTCCCGCGCGAAACGCTCCTGCGCCTCCCACGTCGTGAGGTGCTCGATCACGCTGTTTGAGTAGGCGATGTCGTACGCGCCATCCGCCTCCGCCAGCGCGCAGCCATCGCCCACCACATAGCGGAAATTCGGCGGCATCTCCCAGCCGCTCGGAATTGCGTCGATGTTTAAAATGGTGAACCGGCACGCCACGC
>JAYSTZ010000488.1:0-7984 GCA_043719365.1 Verrucomicrobiaceae bacterium
CATTACCGCGCCGGAATTGAGTGCAATGGACGTTCCGAAACGCCCGCCGCTACTCGGCAAATGGATGCACGAGGCCGACCTCGGTTTTGTATTCGCCGCTCGGGGAGTGGGGAAGACATAGATGACCATGCTTATCGCAAATGCTCTGGTCTCCGGGATGCAGCTCGGAGACTGGCAGGCTGGAGAAGGAGCGCGCCGGGTGCTCTACGTGGACGGGGAAATGTCCCTCGCTGACTCGCAAGGGCGTATCAACGCCATTGGAATCTCCGCCACCGGCTTTCACTGGCTCCATCACGAATGGCTGTTCGAGAAGACGGAACTCACCATGAATATTGGCAACGCCGCATGTCAGGCTGCCATTTCCGACCAGCTTGAGAGCGGCGATGTGCTCGTTCTGGATAACCTCTCGGCGCTCTGTCGCGGCGTGGGGGAAAACGACAACGACGCTTGGGAATACATACTTCCGTGGCTGCTCGCTTTCCGTCGCCGCAAAGTCACCGTCATCATCGTCCATCACGCAGGGCGAAACGGAGAGATGCGAGGGGCCTCCCGTCGCGAGGACGCCGCAAACTGGATTCTGCGCCTGCAAGACGACACCGCAAACGACGATGAGCGCGAAAAGGCGATTGTGTCCACGTTCGCCAAATGTCGCGGGTGCAAGCCGCAAGAGGCCGCGCCGCTCCGCTGGCTGATGCAAATCCACGATGGCAAACTGACCTATGCGTTCAAGCCTCACTCAGGGCCGGATGCTCTCGCCGCACACATCCTGGCTGGCGTGGACTCCGCCATTGATTGTGCAGAGCTGCTTGGATGCTCCAAAGGCACTGTTTCAAAATGGGCGAAGCTGCTCAAAAAGGCGGGACGCATCCGCATTGAGGGACGGCGATACCTGCCGCCGAAAATTGAGGACGCTGCCGACTAAAAGCGGCCCGCAAAACCCTCGTTTCCATTTCTGCGTATTAGGGTGCAAAACCGGAAACGAGGAATTCCGGCGGGCGCTCGTTTCCATCCCGTTTCCCAAAACCGCCTCTCGTTTCCACTTTCGGCGCTTCGTTTCCATCCCGTTTCCGAAAGGATGGAAACGAGAACGGGGCAGGCGGTGACGGCGTGGAAACGGGAAACCGAACTTGCCCTCCCTGGGAAATCATAAAGATCACTCAACCGAGAGTAAAAGTCGCTTGCTCCATTCCCGGCGGTGGCTTTCCGGGCCGAGGAGATTTCTCTGCCTTCGCATGGGCCCCCAGTCCAAGCAGTGACTCGATCTGCCCTGCCGCTCGCATGATTTGGTAGATTTCCAAATCATCCAGCGTCGTCTGCTGTGTCACGAAACCAGACAGGTAAGTCTGCGACTTTGGCACCACCCCATTTCGCTGAGCCACGAGATACGCCACGGATTCTGCCTCCATTTCGCGCTGCTGATGATTCAAGGCCGTACGCTCAGAAATCCCAAGAGAAGGATCAGCTCCGAGGTGGGATAGGAACAGGTGCGCCAGTTCGTGCAGCAGAGTCACAAACCTCACGGGCGCATCGTGGTTCTTGTTGATGGAAATCCGATAGACCGTTCTGTCCTCCTTTTTTATGGCCCTCCGAATCACCTGAATTTTGCCCGCTTTCCCGTCGCCAGTATCTACATCGGCCCACTCCATCCCTTGGCCCTCAAGCGCAATACGAAACCCCTCCATCTTCGTTTTCTCAATCGTGCCTCGGGTAGGAAACGGCGACACACCCTCGGGGAGCGCGTCGCCTTCCGTATCCGCGACATCATAGACCAGCGCCACAGGGCCAAACGGTCGAAGGATGAGCAACGGCCTCACGTCTGCCTTGATCTTCCGGCGAAACCGAATGCGCCAGTCCGCAGCGGATGCAGCGTGCATCAGCCCCGGCTTCTGAATATGCAGAAGCATCGCATTAAATGGCGCAAAATTTCGCAGCCTCACGACGAACTTCAGCAACTCCATGTAGTCCTTGCTGGTCTTATAGAGCTTCGACTCCCGCAGCAATTCGTCCAGTAGCGCACGTTCACCCGGCCCGTGCATTTAGGCGCTCCCTCCAGTCGTGAATCGTTCGTTCTTCGTGAAATCGACCATGCGCCACAGATGCAGGCTCTTGATTCCCGTGGCGAGAGTTAAACGTGGGATTTACCATTCCGTTATTGCCCGTCAGCCCACTGTTTTACACGAGCCAGACAACCAGCAAGGTCATCGCGGATTTCATAAACCCAAAAACGCATCACATCCCATCCGAGTTCGATGAGGCGTGTTTTAGGGGAGAACTGGAAACTCGCGGATTCAGCCTTTCATTTTGAAGCCATGCGGGGAGAATCGGAGCGATGAGAAACGATGGCATCCAATGATTGATACGCTTATCCAAAGCACCGAAGCGTATCTCGCCCTCTTGGAGCGGACGCGAGGAGGGCTTCAGCGCCATGATGTGAAGCACATCAAGTTGAGCCCCGCTGAACTCATCGAAAACGAGACTTGGCCCGTCATCACTTGCCGCCTGCAACCCAAGTTGAAGTTCCCGCAGGATGTGGCGGCTACACTCGTCGCGACTGGACATCCGAGGCACGAGATTCCGGCGCAAATCGTCAAATACAATCCCAAATCTGGGCGTGCAAGAATCGCCGTAAAAGAAGAACCCCGCGCCACAGAGGGCAAGCTCATCATTGACTTCAAATGGCTCATCAAGCGGCTCCTTCAGTGGCTACAGAAGCACGGAGCGAACGTCGGCAATCCGTTTGCGGCGGTGGCCAATCCTCCGATAGGCAGAGAGTTCAAAAAAATCAGGGCAATGAGCGATGAGCAGATTAAGAGTGCGGAAAACCTGCTCGAAAATCGAGTCGCCTACGTGTGGGGACCACCCGGCACAGGCAAAACGCGGTTCGTCTTGGCGAGAACCGTTGCGCATCTCATCCGGCAGGGACAAAGAGTGCTCGTAACCGCAGCAACCAACCTCGCTGTGGACAACGCTTTGGATGCGATTCTCAGCGTGCGCGGCGTGAAGAGAGACAGCGTGCTTCGCCTCGGCGTGCCTTCGGATGAGTTTCGATGCAAATGGCCCGAGTGCTGTGAGCAACGAGCTTTCGAGGCAGAGAAGGCTAGATTGCAGAGTGAACTCGAATCCATCGGTGCCCGTCAAGAGGCTACACGGCGAAGAGCGGAGTTGAAGAAGCGGCTTTTGTCATTGCTGGCCGGGAAGAATGCTGGCGAAACGCCAGTGCCAGCCGAAGAGCCCGAGAACTGCTCAAAGGCGAATTTCAAGGCGGAACAAAATGCGGCAACGACTACCGATGCCTCCGAGAATGCGAAGGACTTACGACCGGAAAGAGCGTCAACTTTAGAACCGCTTGATTTGGATAAAATGAATGAGGCGCGGCGTTGGTTGCGCAAAGACAACGGGGGTGATGATGAGCCGGGGAGTTGTAGTCTGAATGCGAGCCCGATACAGGACATTGGGCAACAAGTGCCGCCAGATGAGATCAAGTTTGCGATCAGTAAGCTCGCAATGGCGATACAGGACGCCGGACACCAAACACCCGAACAGGTAGCTGCTTATCTGGAAGCGACGGAAGGCGGGTTATTCCGTCCTTACTCAAGGTCTATTTGGCGAGCAATGGGCGCATTGAAGTCGGGTGACGACGCCGCAGCGTGGAAGGATGTGAATCAGGCAAAGTGGGCGCGGATTTATAAGAAAATTCTTCATTTGAAGCATTTCACCAGCGCGGAAGAGGAATCAACGAGCGAGGAATTTGATCCTGCGGACAGTAAGTTTGAGCCGACCGATTCAAAGGACGAGGAATCGAAGGAATATTCGGAGTTCGTCCATCACCACGACTCACAGCCTCCTTCGGACCTCGATTTGGCGGAATTCGAGATCGTGCGACTTACTCAAGAGTGTGATCGAGCTTCGGCTGAGTTAGCTGAACTTGAACTCCTGCTTGGAGCATTGCGAGACCAGTTGAGCAGGGCACATCGAGATATTGATGCGTTGGGGCTGGAGGATAAAAATCAGGACATTTTGAACTTGCAGGACAAGTATACCCAATTGTTGCGCGCCCTAAAAAAAGTGGATTTTCAGGTTTCCGAACTGGGATGGCGGCAGAGGTTCTTCCCTAGTCGAAAAAAGCAAATTCTCGCCCAGCGCCAACAAGAGGCCACAGTTGAGCTGGCTACAGTGGCGGCAATCCTGCACAGCAAGAAAACGAGCTACGATCAAGTGCTCGGTGAGGGGCAGGCACTGGAGAGCACCATCGCTGAGCTGAAAAGGGAACTTTCAGCGCAAGTTCAAACCCGTAGCGAACTGGCAGCACTTCTTGCGCGCAACGGTGAAGCTATCCGAGAGTTGGAGGCGATTCGCGATGAGCTGCGGCAGATCGCCGAAATGGATTTATTGCCTGCCGACGAGGATGCGATGGCCGCGCTCAAAGCTGAGTACGAGCGCGTGCAAATCGCGATGACGCAAATCGCCCAACACCTCTCAGACAAGCAGGTTCTCGGTATGACGCTCGACGGCTTCATAGGGCTCACGATGAATGAGTCGCTCCACTTCGATCATGTCATCGTGGACGAAGCTGGCTATGCGCCGCTTGCGAAGGTGATCCCGCTGTGCAGCCTTCATTGCCCGATTTCGTTGCTCGGCGATCATCGCCAACTTCCGCCCGTCTATGAAGGCAAGAATCACGTCAAATCAAAATGCTATTGGGGAACATCGGCGCTTTACCTTGAGGATGCTTTCGAGCCTGAAATCGGGACATCATTCACGGCTCTATTAGGGCGAAGCAAGAAGCCTCCACGCTTTGTGAAGCTCAGTAAAAGCGAACTCAGGCACTCGTATCGTTTCGGAGAAACTCTCGCAGCCCTTTTGGACCGTCATTTTTACGAGATAGGGCTCCATAGCCGTGCGCCTGTGCAGACCAGTATTGATGTCATCGGTTGCGGTCCGGTTGTCTCGCCCCAACGGAAAAAAAGGGAGAATTACGGCGAACGTGATGCTATCGTTCAAGCGGTTAGAGAATGGCTTAATCAGCATGAGGACGGCCCAAGAACCCTTGCCGTTCTCAGTCCTTATGTGGCTCAAGTGAAGCTGCTTCAAGACGCCCTCTCGCATCACTTCGGAAACCATCCTGCATATTATTTGGTCGATGTGAGTACCGTTCACAAAGCCCAAGGCAGAGAATGGGACACCGTGTTTTTTAGCGCATCCGACACAACACGATTGCAGGACAATGGGCCTTGGTTTTCAGATACCTCAAGGACGGAAGGTAGCTTGCTCGTCAATACAGCCATCAGCCGTGCCAAAACACGTCTCCGAATTTTCTTCGATGTGGAGGATTGGGCACGGCGGCAAACTCCCGAATCCTTCCTTTCGGAAATAGCCATGAATCCCGAGTTTTCGGATTGAGCTTCACGCCCGTTGACTCCGCATGTTTTCGGAGGCACTGTCCAAACCATGAGCGCACCGAAAAAAGCGAAGAACTCCGAGCAGACGGCGAAAACGCCGGGGACGCTTGCCGTTGAAAAATACCGCCCGAAGATGAACGCTCTTTCGGATGCCGAGCGCCAAAAGTTGCTCGCGAAAGCGATGGTGACGATCTACGCCGAGCCGCAGAATGCTCCTCGCCGTTGATACGAATCTCGCACTCGATCTCGCAGCGGAAGTTGCGGATGCGCTCGACGCTCTGAGTGTCATTCAGCAAAGGATAAAGGACGTTCGCTTGATCGTTTCTCCGACCGTTTGCTTGGAACTCGCTTACCTTGCGGAATTCGCCGACGAAGCGCCGCTCCGCGCAACGGCAATCAAAGCCCTCCGCTCACTCGCGGCTCGTTGGGATATTCAACCTCTCAACATCATCCCTGCCGGACACGGCATCGTAGAGATCGTCGGTGAGCGAATCCGCGCCGAAGGGCTGCTTCCCGAGGAGGAAGTTCACGACGCCTTTATCCTCGCGGAATCCGCTCTCCTTGGAGCGTCGATGCTGCTCACCAGCGACGCCCACTTGCGAGGAATCGACTACCAGCGACTCGCGCTCCTTATGAACGACTTCGATGTAGCGGCCCCAATCATCGCGACCCCGCGTGAGATCGTTCGGAAGTTCTGCCGCTGACCCGACAATCAACGTAGCCCGCGTGAACGCGCGGGTGAATCCGGGCGGGTATTATATGTGCCCAAGGCGAAAATCGTGAGTCGCTATCATCGCTCGTTGGGCCTGCTTTTGGATACCGTTCGCCATACGAATCGCGCCTACCTTTTCGATAGCTCACGCCACGGCACGGAGCGGATCTGGGTGGCGGAGATCGCGGATGGGCACGACTTGGAACGGAAGTGCGTCCCATGCCGTTGTGGTTCCAGAAAGCGGTATTGTAGAGAGTTCAGGCTCCTGCCTTAAAGCTTACACTTCGACACGCCCCAATTACCACTCAGTGCCGCTCGGGTAAAAGCGCCCTTTCTCCGAAATAACCTCTCTGTTGACCGAACTAACCTCCCTTGCCGAGCGAGCGACGTTTGCGCTATGGTCGCGCCCGTGAAAGCTGCCAAAAAGAAGCTCGCGGGAGGAAAGGAGACGACCTCGAAAGGTGGACGGCCGACCGTCCCCAGCCAGCGTCGGGCGGCGCAGGCCGAGGTTGTGCGGCTTCGTGGGACGGGGTTCACGTTTCACACCATCGGCGAACGACTCAGTATCTCTGACCGGCAGGCACAGATTCTTTGGGAAGAGTATTGGGCGAAAGAGCACGCCATCGGGCAGGAGTCCGCAGAGACCATCCGGGCTGGCCTCGCCGCACGCTATCGGCTGCTCCGCGATACCGCATTTGCCATCGCCACGAACCCCGGAATCAAAATCACCAAAGACGACCCAAACGGCGGCACCGTCGATCTCGCCGACTTCGAGAAAGTCGCGAAGATGGGCAAGCTCGCCGTCACCTGCATGGTCGAGGAAGCAAAGCTTTTCGGCGTGAACAAGCCCGTCGATGTGAACGGGAGCGCGAACACGCTGAGCCTCCAGCAATTGGGCGAGATTCTCGAAAAGGCCGCAGGCTGATTGTCCGTTACCCGGCGAGCTTCGGCAAGCGCGCCACCGCTTCGCGGAGATTCGCGACTTCGTGATGCGTGTATTTCGCGTGCGAGCGGTCATCGGCGTGTCCACTGAGTTTCTGGCGCAATTCCGCCGAAACCCCTGCATTTGCCAGCGCCGAGACAAACGAATGCCGCAGGCTCTGAAAGCTGAGGCTGGAAGTCTGCCGCCCCGCGTTTCCTTCCGCCGCGCGGATCGTGCGCCCTTTAATCCCCGCCTTTTCCATGATGCTCTTGAAGCGGCCGGACAGCCCGTGCCGTCCGCCCGTCCCTTTGCCGGAAAGCTCAGGAAACACCGGAGCCTTCCCGATTTCGCGCCGCTGGGATTTCAACCAATCCGCCAGTTCCTCGTGAAGCGGGAGTATGAGCGAAGCGCCGGTTTTCTTGGTCTTGATGCGCAGAATCCCCGCCTCGAAATCGAGACCATCCCAGCGCATTTCCGCAATGTCGCGCAGCCGCAGCCCCGTATAAAATCCCGCCAAAATCGCACCCTTCCAATCGCCTTCCGCAGCACTGACCAGCGCGCTCACCTGCTCCCCGCTGAACGTGTCCCGGCTCGCCTCTGCTTCATCCCGCAAAGCCTCCACTGCCGCACACGGATTCGTCGTGATATAGCCAAGCCGCTGAGCCGCGAGAAACGGCACACTGAGAACCTTGCGAATGACTTGATTTACCGTCGATGGAGCCCGCCCACCCTTCGCCAGCGCATCGCGAAACGAGCGAACATCCTTCGGACCAATCGCTGCCAGCGAGAGCTTCGACCGCTCGCCGAGATGCCGGAGAAAGTCCGCACTCACCTGCTCGTATTTCGCGAGGCTATTCGCTGACACAGCCCCACGTTTCCCGCTCAGCCATTCGGTAAACCAGTCGGCGCATGAGTGAAAATGCAGCGACTCGCCAGTGGATACTTCGACGA
>JAYSTZ010000489.1:0-3349 GCA_043719365.1 Verrucomicrobiaceae bacterium
GGCAGGCTGACTTGCGGCGCGAGCGTGCCGTTGACGAGCATGTAGTCGCCGTAGTTGTCGAGGGCGTGGTCGTAGGAAAATTGATTACTGGTGAGGAAACGGCGGCTCGTGAGTGCGAGCGGGAAGTCGTCCACGCCATACGTGCGAGGCAGCGCGAGCGCGGCTTCGACGGGATCGCGCACGATGATGAAACCGCCCGCGCCCTTCACGAGTTGCTCCATCGTGGTTCCGTGCAAATGCGGATGATACCAATACGTCGCCGCGTCGTTTTTCACGATCCAGCTCGGCGACCAAGTCGTGCCTGCGGGCACCGTCTGATGCGGGCCGCCGTCCATGATCGCGGGGATGTGGAAGCCGTGCCAGTGCACCGTTGTCGTATCAATGAGGTTGTTGGTGACGTTCATCTGCACGTTGTCGCCCTTGTTCATAATGAGCGTGGGGCCCCACATGAGCAGGCCGTTGTAGGCGTAGGTCGTGGTCGCTACGCCTGCCCGGAATTGCTTGGTTTTTTGATTCAGTGCGATGTTGAAAGTCGTGCCGGAAATCGTGTCGGGAACGATGAGCGGATTGTAGGTCTGTGCGGCGGTGAGCGTGACCGTCACCGCAGCCGATATGACCGACGCGCCCGCGCCATTTCTCGCGGTAGCGGTGATGGAATTGCTGCCGAAGCCGAGCGGCACAGTCGCCGTCCATGTCGCAAATCCGCTGGCGCTGGTTGCGGTGACGTTGTTCACTTTCACCGAAGTCGCGCCGGTGCTGGTGCCAGACACCGCGATGGTCGCGGTCGCGGTCGAAGTGCCGGTCGCGGGGCTGGTGATGACGATTGTCGGGGCTGATGTGTCCTGCGTGGAGAAGACGGTGTTGCTGTAAGGCGACGAGCCGATGCTGTTCGTCGCGAAGGCGCGGTAGTAGTAGGTCAAGCCGCCGGTCAGGCTGCCGTAGGTCGCGGTGGGAAGGGTGACGGTCTGCGTGTTGAGCAGGCTCGTGGTGAAGTTGGAAGTGGACGCAATCTCCAGCGTGTAGCTCGTCGCGCCGGGCACGGCGGGCCACGTCAGCGTGATGGACGAGCCAGCCGTGAACGTGGGTAGCGTTGGTAAGACCGGCGCGGCGGGCGCGGTCGAGGAGTTGACGGTGAGGCTTATTGCGCGCGTGGTGTTTCCGTTCGCGTTCGTGCTATTGGCAAAGGTCACGGTGTCCGTGTAGCTGCCGAAGGCGAGGCTGTTCGCGGCGGTGTTGATCGTCGCGGAAACCGTCGTGCTGGCTCCGGCTGCGAGCGTGCCGCTGGCGGAGGAAAGTGTGAGCCAACTCACGGTCTTGGCCGCAGTCCAACTCAACGAGCCAGTGCCGCTACTCGTGAGTGTGTAAGTCGCGTTCGATGGCGAGAACGCGCCGCCGGCACTGCCGCTGGAAGTAAGTCCTGTGGCTGGTGTGACGGCGAGCACGGGCGTCGCCGTGCCGACCGTGTAGGACGCGGAACTGCTCGTCGTGGTGGCACTGTTGCTGTCCGTTGCGGCCAAGGTATAGCTCACGACAGTGCCCGTGGTGAGCGCCGGAATCTGCGCGCCATACACGCCGTCTCCCGCAGCGCCGTCGTTGTGCAATCCATCGTCGAGCATCGTGACTGTCGTCGGCGTGCTGCCGCTGGTTGTCACTACTTTGATGTCGTCAATTTGAACGCTCGGCGCAGTCGGCCCACCCACGCCGTTGCCGATAAATTGGAAGCGCATCCGCAGCGTGCTGACCCTCTCCGCAGGCAGCAGGTCGTAGTGCGAAACGGTGAGAAAGCCGTGAACGCTGCCAGCGAGTTCGCTCAGCCGCGTGGTCCAAGTAGTGCCATCCGTAGAGAGCTGAAATGTCCAGCCCAGTCCCGCAGTGACATTCGCCGTCGAAGTCCAAAACTCGACATATCCCGACGTGCCCACCGCGTTGATCGCGTTCGTCGTAGCGACCATCGTTTGCGTGGCCGTGGCAGAGCCTTTGTTCATATCGAGGCCGCAGCTATTGCCCGTGCCGTGATTGGCGGCAGTCGTCTGTTTCACATTGCCCGCGCCGCCCGACGTGTTGGTAACAGTCCACGGATTGATCGCGCCGGTGCCGTCCCAGCCAGCCATCGCGGCGGTCGCCGTATTCGCCATCGTCTCGGTGAAAACCGTCGTCGTTGTGGGCGTGCCGCCGCCGTTGTAAGTAAGCTGCGCGGTCGTGATATTCGCGCCCGCGCCCGCTGAGATCGTGGCATTCACCCACGGGCTATCGAGGTTCGTCGGCACCGCAGGCGTGGTGGAAATCGCGGTGATCGTCGGCGGTGTGGAGGTGGCAGTGACGGTGAGCAGGAAGCTCGTGCTCGTTGTGAATGCGCCGTCTGTGACATTGACAGTGATCGTGGAAGTGCCGGTCTGCCCCGCGGCCGGAGTGACGGTGACGGTGCGGCTCGCGCCGCTGCCGCCGAGGACGACATTCGCAGCGGGCACGAGCGTGGCGTTTGAAGAGCCGCCGGTGACGGTGAGGATCGCGGGTGCAATTTCCGCATCGCCGACGGTAAAGGCGATGGCACTCGTCGCAGTGTTCTGGACGGTGCTGCGGTTTGCGATGATGGTGGTCGTCGGCGCGGTGTTGTAGCTGGCGAGCTGCGTGACGAGCGTGTTGTAGGCGGCCTGTCGCGCGGTCGTCATAGCGGCCACGCCGCCGGCGAGGAGGTTCGTGCTTTCGTAGGGATCGGCCACGAGATCGTAGAATTCATCCGCGCCCGTCTTTTTGCGGATGACCTTGAATTGCGCATCGCGCAGGCATCTGCCGCCGAGGTTTGGAAAGGCGGTGTCAAACTCCTCGCCATAGACGAGCGACCGCGTGACTGCTTGATTTTGCAAGACCGGCAGCAGGCTTTGCGAATCGAGCGTCGTCCCCGACGGCACGGTGCCCGCGACGTTGATGCCTGAGAGTTCGAGGATCGTAGCGTAGAGATCCACGAGATGGGTGAGCACCGCCGAGGTGCGTCCCGGCGCCACCACGTCGGGGCCGTTCACTATCAGCGGCACGCGGATGCCGCCCTCGTAGAGCGTGTCCTTGCCGTGATTGGCGGGATAGGGTGCTTGGAGCGTGAGCGGCGGCGTGCCGTTGTCGCCGATGAAAATGATGTCCGTATTCGCACGCACCGCAGGACTCATGCTGTTGACTAGGCGTCCGATCTCCGTGTCCATCGCCTCGACGGCGGCGTTGTAATAACTCAGCGGATTTGCCGCGATGTCAGCAGCAGAGCCGGTGAGAGAGGCGGGGTTGGCGAAGACGCTTGGCGGCGGCAGATGCAGCGGAATGTGGGGCGCGTTGAAGGCGACCCACGCGACCCACGGTTTCC
>JAYSTZ010000490.1:0-3348 GCA_043719365.1 Verrucomicrobiaceae bacterium
CGAAGGCGTTCATTTCCTCGATCTTTTTCCCGCTCATGGAAGAGAGGATGAAGATGCCGAGCGCCCAGCCAGCGACGGTGAGCCATGATGCGATGCGGAGCCAGCGGGGTGGGTTGTTCACCAGCAAAATGTGGCGGGTGAGACCAAAGGCGACAAGCTTCGCGAAAGCGAAACTGTCTAGTTTTTTCTTGGACGAGCCAAATGATTGACACGTAGTTTAACTGCGGGCAGCATTTGCACGGATGAAAGTCAAAAATAGCCAGTCGTTTCTGTCGCTTTATTATGAGCCGGGCACCGTGGAAGTGGCGACTGGTGAGTTACGTGGCGAAGAAGGCGCTGAGGCTTGGAAGCGAGATACAAAATCTTTGGGGCAAGTAGAGACACCTGAGCCCGTGGCGGAACTGATGGCGCGCTGGGTCATGTCCACAAAACCGGCCAACGTGCTCGATCCTGCTGCCGGACTCGGCATTCTTCTGGAAGCGTGTCATCGGGAGTGTGGTAAGGCGCAGCTCGTGGGGGTGGAACGCGACGCGGAGACACTGCGTCGAGCGAAGGCGCAAGCCCCGCGCGGTACCAAGCTGATTCTTGCTGACTATCTCCTCGCGGATTCGGGAGTGTTTGATGGAATCATCGCTAATCCGCCTTACGTCAAAGCGCAGCGGCTCGAATACGCAGAGTCGGATTGGCGCTACTTCGAGGAGCGTTTCGGCACGCCGCTCGACCGGGCGACCAACCTTTACGCGCTTTTCCTCCTGAAGATTTGGGAAGACCTCGCGCCACATGGACGCGCGGCAGTGCTTTTGCCCTCTGAGTTCCTGAATGCGAATTTTGGCGAGGAGATAAAGGATCGGCTTTTGCGGGCGCTGCGACCGTCGGGAATCGTCATATTCTCGCCGACACTCAATGTTTTTGCCGAAGCACTGACGACGAGTGCCATCGTCTTTCTGCAAAAGGGTTCCGCGCTCAACGCGCCGCTGCGTGCCATGAAGGCGAACACCTTGGAGGAAGCGTCGGCGTTTGTGGACGAACTCCTCTCGTATCCAGCCGTCGAGCACCGTGTGCGCTACACTGACTTCGCGCAATTCAAGCCACGCGACAAATGGCTCAACGTCTTGCTCAACGGCGCTTCTCCCTGCGAATCCGCGCAGTTCACGCGGCGCGCAGGTGATTACTTCGACTGCCGCCGGGGGATCGCGACAGGCGCGAATGAATTCTTCTGCCTGAGCGCATCTGGACTACGCGAACACAACTTGGATTTGGATCACGTCGAACCGTGCGTCACGAAGGCAGTAGATGCGAGTGGGTTGGTTTTTCCCCGCGCGAAGTTTGAGGCCCTCGTCGCGCAAGATCGCCGCTGTTATCTGCTAAATCCTCGCCGCAGGGGAAGCGGTCTGGAACACTATCTAAAGAAAGGCGAAGGACTCGCCATTCCGCTGCGACATCTGCCGAGTCATCGCCCCGTTTGGTATCGACCGGAAAATCGGGCCGTCGCCGACGTCTGGGTGGCGGTTTTCTCGCGGGAAAATGTGAAGTTCATCCTCAACACATCTGGCGCAAAAAACCTTACCTGCTTTCACGGTCTTTACGCCAAAGCGGGTTACGAAAATCTCGCTCCGCTGCTCGCGCTTTTCCTCAACAGTTCGGGCGGACGCGATGCTTTCGCGCAGGTGAATCGTTTTTATGGCGGCGGACTCAACAAGCTTGAACCGAAGGATGTTGAAGCCATGCCATGTCCGGAAATGCCTACCCAGAGTCGGGCCGATGCCGAAAAACTTGTGCAGCAACTTCAGCAGTTGGAATCGCTGTCAGGGTCGGCCCGGACTGAAAAGGTGGATGCGCTACTTGCGCGCTATCTCAATCAAACCGTTCGGGCAACGGCGCGGAAGACATCAGCGAGGCAATAACACCTCGCGCATCTTCTCCGCGTCCAACACGAAGCCGCCTCCGCGCGGAACTACGTAAGCATCGTGTCTCCCGAGTTGCGTAACACGATGCTCGGCAGCGAAGGACGGCAGGGCCGTGGCCGCGCCAACCTGCACTCCGCGCGTGATCGGGACCATGATCGTGGCCTTTTCCTGACTCTTGGCCGGTGTCTCAATAACGAGGCCGATGCCACTGGAGATCGCGGCAAAAATGTCAAGAAAGTTGATAGCGAACACCGAGTCGAAGAAAACTTGGCAATAAGTCTGCGGCACACCATGCCGCTCCAGCCAACGATAGACGATGACGAGATCCTCGACCTTCACGGTGAAGCTCGGTGTTTCGCGGGGCGTTGACTTACCCGCTTCGCGCTGACGCTGACGCTCTGCCATGTAAGTCAGTGCCTCGAATTTGCTGGAACGAACTTCAATCGCGGTGACGGCTTGCTTCACCAGAGTCTCCGTCTCTGCGTGTGCGCGCATCGACAAATCGGCGTCCACTGCCAGCGAGGCGGGAAACAAGAGCAAATCAGGCCTTTTTCCAAAGCACCGAGTCTCCTCGATCCCGGCAAGGTAAGACGCTCTGAATTCGGGATGACCGGCCGCAATGCGATTGGTATCGCCATATTGTGTAACTCGCCACTCCGGCAGCGCGGGAAGTAAAGCCGCGCTCAGTGCCTGTTCAGCCCAATCACCCATCGCCCGATTTGCGAGAAACTCGGAACGCGCATCGGTCGGCACGGTTGGTTTGCGTGCCGGCGTTTCACCTTCACCGCCAAACGCAAGGTGACGCGAATCGATTCCTTTCTTGGTCAGGTAAGCGACGACTCCATCCAATGTCGCCTGGAGGCGATCGAAGTATTTACTCATCGCCTCCCTTTCTCAAATGTAAACAGGTCGCGAACTTCGACTTTCAGGACCTTCGCGAACTTCTCCAAACCCGCAACTGATGGAGCATTCACACCCCGCTCTACGAGGCTGATGAATTCCACCGAACAATTCACCGCTTCCGCAAGTTGCTCTTGCGTGAGTTCTTTTGACCGGCGGAGGTCGGCAATACGTTGACCGAGCTTTTTCTGAAGCACGGAGTTTAACTACCAGTAGTACCGATCCTCGACCACGGAGCTAAACTACGTGTCCTCACTACGGTGTTTGTAGCGGGCGCGATTCTTTCTCATAGTTCGGCGATGGAAAGTCCAAAGCGAGTTCTCGGTATCGAGGGTGGGGGCACTAAGACCGACTGGGTCGTGATTGAACACGATGCCGGGCGGAGGACGATCGTGGCGCGGGGGAAATTGCCGGGGTCGAATTTGCGGCTGACTTCGGATGAGACGCTGGGGCATCTTTTTGCGGCGCTGCCGCGGGATGTTTCGCACGTCGGAGTTTTTCTCGCGGGGTGCGGCACCGAGGAAGATCGGAAGCGTTTGCG
>JAYSTZ010000050.1:0-2098 GCA_043719365.1 Verrucomicrobiaceae bacterium
GACGAGCGTGAGTATGACGAATCCGCTGCGAACGGACTCGGACGGCGACGGGATGAGCGATGCGGCGGAATTGACGGCGGGGACGAATCCGAATCTGCCGACTTCGCGGTTCATCGCCTACACGCCCGTCCGCACTGCGAATGGGAGCGTGACGCTGAGTTGGGCGGCTGTGGCGGGGAAGACTTACACGATTTACCGCTCTGGCACTGCTGATTTTGCGAACAACGATGTGGTCGCCTCCGCGCTGCTGGGCGTTGCGCCGCAGACGAGCTGGACGGATACGACGGTGCCAGCGGGGGCGGCGGCGATGTTTTATGTGGTGCAGGTGGAGGAGTGATGCGGGTGTGAGCATTACGGCTCAAAGGGCGTTTGATGGACGGGGACGTTTTAGGCGACGCCGCTCTGGATGTGCTGCTGGCGCTGGATACGGCGACGGCGCAAGCGCCCGTGACGGGCTTGCTCTCCGACGGGACGACGACGATAACGCTGAACGCTTGGCCGACGGTGGCGTTTAGCCGCACCTCGCCCGCTGCGCAGGCACGCGCATACACGCTGGGAATCCAGCCGGGCACCGAGCTGCACCAAAGTAGTCCAGTTGCGCCGCAACTGGTTGCGCGAAGCGTCAGTCACAGCGTGACTGGCAGCCAGTTGGCGGCGCAACTGGACTACTTTCGGGATCGCACAGTGTGCGTGAGAGCGCGGCTTGGGAACGAGATCGCAAATCTAGCCCACGGCACCGCCTCAAAGACGCTGGGCTTCATGCTTCATACTTCCCCCTTTGCATGTCCGCCATTGCGCTCCTACGCGGGGGTTTCGGAGGCTGCTGAGCAGGTCAACCAACGCCGCGCGGTAGTTCGGAAAAGGATGGCGTTCATCCGGCTCCGCCGGATGCAGCGATGAGGCGAGTCCCGGCAATTCGGCGTGCGGCACACCGACGTGGATGTGGTGCACGCCGTGATACGGCTCGTGCAAAAGTGTGAACGATACAATCCTCCCGAACCAGTCGTTCGCAACGATGCTGCGAGTGGAACCGTTGACGGTGCTTCCCATCATTCCGACGTGCTCGATGTATTTGCGCCAGCTTTGCAGGTTTCCCGCGACAAACGTCGGCACCGCATACATCCACACAAAATACCGCCAGAGTTCGAAATGAGACACCGCTGCAATGACCACGCACCACACCACGACCATGAGCACAAGTTCCGCCCAGATTCGCCGGCGGACCTTTCTGCTCCGAATCGGCGAGCCCTCGCGAAGGAATGTTCGCAGAAACAAGAACGGCGTGAAGAATACACCCAGGGTGAGCTCCAGACAGGCCGCGAGAATTCGCGCCCACCGCGGAGTCCCTGGACGGACAAACGGCCACAGTTCTTCATCGCGCTCCGTCGCGAGGTGCGCATGGTGGGCCTGATGCGCGGCTCGATAAAGACTGAAGCTCATGAAGCTGAATACGCCAATCAAGACGCCGTCGAATTCGTTGAAGCGCCGGTTGCGCCTGAGCAGACCGTGGCTCGCCTCGTGAAATCCTACGGCAGCGCCATGCATGAGGTGGCTCACGACCATCAACAGTGGCACCGCAAACCAAAGCGATACGCCGCTTTTCAAAACAAGTGCCAGCGCGATCTCCGTAACCAGGAAGAGGAGGATGACGATCTGAAATGCCGACCGGCTGACCCAATGTGGCTCGCTGCTAGTCAAACTCGATTTTTCGGAATTCATCGTAGAATACTGGTGAGCGCGGATGTCGTGCCGGCTGGCGAGCAGCAGGCTGCCGCGAGTGTGGAAAGGTAGAGACGTCCCAAATCCTGAATCTCGTCGAGCGGCGCGAGGCCTTCGCGGAAGAGCCATGCGACTTCCATGGCATCGCCGGTCTCGTTGATTTCGCACGCCAGCGCAAAGCGAGCCGTTCCCGTCGAGCGCATCCGGAGCTGAAGCGAAAGCCCCGCGACTGATACATCCGGGACAGGATGGTTTTGCAGCGCGAAACGGACGTCGAACAACGGATTGCGTCCCGGCTCCTGCGGGGCGTCCACGGCTTTTACGATCTCCACAAAAGGCATCGCATTCGCAAAGGATTCCACAGTCGCCTGATGAACCG
>JAYSTZ010000491.1:0-3348 GCA_043719365.1 Verrucomicrobiaceae bacterium
CGATGTTCATAAAATGGCGGCCCGAATAGTAACCGCGCACTCCACTCGTTACGCTGCCGGGCTCGCAGCGCGGAGTCCCGCATTTTTCAACTGCTCATCAACCCATGCAGCTTCCTGCGGCAGAAATGGCGCGAGCAAATTTGCGTCGTGGTTCTCCAGAAAATATCGCCCGGTCTCGTAGCAGCGATCCAGCAGCGGTTGAAGGTCGAGCACAATGTCTTTGTCCGTCTCTCGCAGCGGGATTCGGAATGCTGGAATCCTTTCGCGCAGCGACCAGCGATACACTTCGAGTCGTCCTGGCATCCACGCTCGCGAGCAGCAGATGTTGTAAAATGTGCCCGGCTTTCCCCGCCCGAGGTCGACATCGGCGATGGGCAGCGTCGTTCGCCCACAGCGCAGTAAATCGATCTCCACGAGGCTCGCCGTGCTATGCCGGCAATCGCTTTGCTTCTGCTTGTATTTCTCAAATGCCGTAACCTTATTCACCGGGCTGAGCACCTCGATGGCCGTCACCAAAGTGCCGTCCGTCGCACGTATTTCCACCCACCGGTCCATGACTTCGTGTTCGTGCCAAATCTCGGGTTCCGCCGCGACTACACTGCCGCCGGACTGCGGCTGCCATGAAGCCGCAGTCCCGTCCCTCCAGCTTTCGGTCACTCCGACATCCGCGCGATAATTCGAGGGCGTGGTACTCTCTACGACGAGGCGCTCCTCGGGCCGCGCAATGAGGTCCGGCGGGAGTGATTCTGCAATCTCCGTCCAAATGAAACTGATGAGCGAAGCATGAACAGAAGCCCAGTGCCGTTCGAGAAACGGATTCATTCCCGGAAATGGATTCTTGGTCGAAATCATGTCGCTAATATAGCCAACATTGTCCCCCTCAACAAGCGCAATGCTACCCTCCGCTCACCGGCGGGATGATTGCAATCTCTTGTGCCAGCGCGCCCACGGCTTCGTCCCACGGGCGGTAGTCGCAGTCCACGGCGACGCGCCACGAGCCGGGGGAAAAGCCCGGCGCGACCGAGCTCACGATCTCCCGGGGTGACGAGGAGGGCGAGCATTCGGCGAGTGATTCCCGCCAGCCGAGGGCGTCGGCGGCGTGGGCGAAAGCGAGGACTTTGACTTGCATGGTTCGGCTATCGGATGAGTTGGAACTCCGGATGATTCACCACCATCCACACAAAGTCCGCAACATGTTCCGCATTGGGCGCAGCGCCGAGGATCTCTTTTGCCACCGCACTCTCCTCCGGTGACGGCGCACGGCCCAGCGTGGCGCGGTAAAACTCCGTTGTCCAAGCCCCCGCGTCCTTTGCCACGGCGGGCAATTGGTGCGTGGCGATGCGCTTCAGCTCGTCGTCGAGCGTCGCGCCGTTGGTCAGCTCCAGCGCTTGGATCGTCGTTGCCAGAACCGGGCGCGATGCCGTCGTCACTTCGCGATTCGGACGCTCCAGCGCAGTTTGCAGCGGGTCGGCGGCGATCATGGAAGCGCGGATGTTCGCCGAGCGCGCGGCGGTGCTGATTCCGGGGCGCAACGTCGGGGTCAAATCGACCGGGATGTTTGCAAAGTCCTGCCGCTTGATTGGCTCCAGCGACGGCCCTTCATCCACGGGCGATATTCCATCCGGCAGCACCGTCACCGCAGCCCACGTCGCATCGGCGACCTCAGCTCCGATCCACGGCCAATCAGCCGCACGGCGCGACTTCCATGTCGCGTCGGAGATGATATCCACGCCGTCCGCGATATGCGCGTAGAACGCCATTCCGGGCGTCTTGTTTTCGTGGTTGATGCTCTGCGGAAACTGCGCGCGTTCGGTCGAGTTCATCCCTTTTTCCGTATGGCTCGCCACGCTGACGGCCACCACGTTCTTCCCTTTTGCCAACAGCGCCGTGAGGTCGTAGAGCTTCGCGCGGCCGTTGCGGAATCCATCCGACATCGCCGCCTTCGCCTCCTTGCCGTTCACAAATATCTGCGTGCTTTGCGTCGCCACCAACAGCGCGCGCGCCTTTGTGGGAGCCGCCGCCAGCTCGAACGTCTTCCGGAAAATCACCTGATGCCGATCCGAATTCGGCCGCTCCACAATCTGCCCCGGCGCACCCGTCGCCTGCTTGTCCTTCACGGCACGGAGCTTCGTCTTCGCGTCATTTAATATGATGACTGCTTCACTCGTGGCCAACACCGCCGCCGCCGCATCCGGGGCCGTGCGCGCTGCTGCGATCTTTGCCGTCGCCGCGTCGAGTTGTGCCTGCGCTGCGCGGAGTGCATCGCGCTGCGGGCCTGCGTCCGTGGGCTCCGTCGTCCAGATCCACTTCGGCATCGCCAGACCTTCCGTGCCGAAATCAAACTCCATCGACCCCGGCAGCGACGGCCAGTCCGCCGCCAGTAAATTGAGTGCATCCGCGAATTGCTCCCCGCTCAGCCGGCGCGTCAGCGGCCCTGTGAAAGCGAACGTCTTCTCGCCTTCCTTCGGCCCCTCCACACTCGGCAGCGCATACGCCCGCGAAGTCAGGATCGCCCGCAAGGTCCGCTTCATATCCCACTTCCCCGCGATGAGGTCCGTCGCCAGCCAGTCCAGCAGTTCCGGGCTCCACGCCGGCTTGTCCATATCATCCAGCGGCTCCACGAGACCGCGCCCGAGCAGCCGCGCCCACAGACGATTCACCAGCGTGCGCGCCAGCCGCCCGTTCTTGTCGGAAGTCAGCAACTCCGCCAGCCGCTTTGTCCGCTCCGCCTTGGGCAACCCCGCCGCGATCGTCCCGATTTCCGGGTAAAGAAAACGCACCTCCGCCTTCTTCCCCGTGGGCTTGTCGCAGTGGACCAGCTCCAGCACGTCGTCCGAGTAAACCGCCGCCAGCCCATACGCATCGGCCAGCGCCCAATCGTTAATAAAGCTATCGTGGCAGCTCGCGCACTTGAGGTTAATCCCCATGAACACCTGCGACACCGACTGCGCCGCCTGCATTGGCGGGCGCATCGACGCATTCACATTTCCCCGCCACAGGATTCCGCTCGTGAATCCCTCCGTCGCCGGGCTCGGGTTCGTCAGCTCCCGCACAAACTGATCATACGGCATGTTCGACTTCAGCGCCGAATACAGCCAGCCGCTCACCTGCTTGCGCCCGCCGTCGATGAACCCCGTCCCGCGATAATCATTCCTCAGCAAATCATTCCAGAAGTTCAGCCAATGGTCCGCGTAACCCCGTGAGTCCGCCAGCAGACGGTCCCCCAGCGCCTCGCGCTTCCCCGGCGTTGCATCCGTTTCGAAAGCGACCAGTTCCTCCGCCGAGGGCAGCAGCCCGATCGTATCCAGCCACACCCGCCGCGCGAACACCGCATCCGAAACCACCTCG
>JAYSTZ010000492.1:0-7975 GCA_043719365.1 Verrucomicrobiaceae bacterium
CGCATTCTCGCACGGGAGGAACTCATGCGGCTAAACGGACGCCCGAGCATTCATCAAATGGCGCGGCTGGCTGAAATGGTCCAGGAACGCGGCGGCAGCGCGGCGACTGCCGAAGCGTATCAGCGCGATTACCAGAGCCGGGTGGCGATTCTGATCGAGTCTCGGCTGGCACACGTGCAGTCGGGCGACGCATCGCCGGACTCGCTGCTCGTTCCGGGAGTGCGTGCTTTTTTCACCGAGCTGAATGAACGCGGCATCGCCATCACGCTCGCCAGCGGAACGCCGCTGCCGGAGCTGCTGCTGGAAGTGCGGCTGCTGGGTCTGGAGCATCACTTCGCCGCCATCCACGGACCGACAGACATCGCAGACCGCACGTTTGCAAAACGCGACATCCTCCAGCTCGTGCTCCGCGAAAACGGGCTCGTAGGTGCCGAGCTGATCGCTTTTGGCGACGGACCTGTGGAGCTGATCGAGACCCGTGCCGTTGGCGGGCTGGCAGTTGCAGTCGCCACGGATGAAGCGCAGCCCGGACGCCTCGACCGCGGCAAGCGCGACACGCTGCTTGCCGCCGGCGCGGACGCTGTGATTGCTGATTACACCACGCTCCAAGAACTGCTCTCCGCATTTTTCCCGTAGCCATGTTCGACCCGCTCCAACTCCGCACCCAGCCGCTCGCGAGCCGGAAAAGCCTGCTCGCTGTGGACGACATTCTCATTCGCCCTGACTCGCCCGCGCCGCCGCACGACGCAGTCGCCGTTGCGAAAGCAGCCGTCGCAATCCGTACCGCACGTGAAAGCGGAGCGGCCAGCATCCTCATGTATGGAGCGCACCTCATTCGCAATGGAGCCGCGCTGATCGTCACGCGGCTTATGGAGCGCGGATGGATCACGCATCTCGCAACAAATGGCGCGGGGAGCATCCACGATTGGGAGTTTGCGTGGCTCGGCCGCTCGTGCGAAGGCGTGGAGGCGAACGTGGCCGACGGCACTTTTGGCGCATGGGAAGAGACGGGGCGCGCCATGCATCTCGCCCTGCTCGCAGGCGGGATCAACGGCGAAGGCTACGGCAAAAGCATGGGCCGTTTCATCGCAGAAGACGGATGCACTTTCCCGAGCCCCGAAGATCTCCGCTCCCGGCTGACTCATCCCGACAACCATGCTCCGGCGTGTGCAGACGCCTTCGTCGCGATGCAACAGCACGCCATCCCTGCGGGAAAAACCGCCGTCGAGCATCGCTGGAAACAAGCGTCGCTGCTCGCCCAGGCATTTCGCCTCGGCGTGCCCGCGACGATCCATCCCGGCATCGGGTATGACATCGTGAGCTGCCATCCGATGTTTCATGGAGCCGCAATCGGCCGCGCCGCCGGGAGGGATTTCCACACATTTTGCGAGAGCGTGGAGCAACTCGATGGCGGGGTCGTGCTCGCCGTGGGCTCGGCAATCATGGCTCCGCAGGTGTTCGAGAAAAGCCTCAGTTGCGTTCACAACATCCGCACAGGCGATGGGCGTCCACCAGTCACCGGCCACAGTATTTTCGTCGTGGACTTGCAGGACGGCGGCGGCTGGGACTGGACTAAGGGCGAGCCGCCGAAGAGCTCGGCCGCTTACTATCTGCGGTTCTGCAAGAGCTTCTCCCGCATGGGCGGAACCATGCACTACGTGCAAAATGACAACGCCGCTTTTGTCCACGCCTTGCTCCATGCGCTGGAGCAATGACGGGCGTGATTGTGCGACGCATGATCAATTTTCTGTTCGCAGTCCCCTTCCCCTCGCTACCAATCATCCATGCCGAAAGCGCCAAAGTTTGATTCCATAGAAGACGTACTCGCCGAGCTCCGTGCAGGCCGCATGGTCATCGTCACCGACGACGAGAGCCGCGAGAACGAAGGCGACCTCGTCATGGCTGCGGAGAAAGTGACGCCACAGGCGGTCAATTTCATGGCCACGCACGCGCGCGGGCTCATCTGCGTGCCCATCACCGACGAACGCGCCGACGCACTCGGGCTGGAGCGCATGGCGCGCGAGAACCGCGAGACGCACAAGACGGACTTCACCGTCGCCGTCGATGCAGCCGAGGGTGTGAGCACCGGCATCAGCGCCGCAGACCGCGCCCGCACCATTCGCGTCTTGGCAGACCCAGCATCGAAGCCCGCCGACCTCGTCCAGCCCGGCCACATGTTCCCGCTCCGCGCAAAACACGGCGGCGTGCTTCGTCGGGCCGGCCATACCGAGGCCAGCGTCGATCTCGCCCGGATGGCCGGACTCCAGCCCGCCGCAGTCATCTGCGAAATCATGAATACCGACGGGACCATGGCCCGTCTGCCGCAACTCTCCACCTTTGCGAAAAAGCACAAGCTTCGGATTTGCAGCATCGAGGCGCTCATCGCCTACCGCCGCCGCAGCGAGCGGCTCATCGTTCGCGAACAAGTCGTGAAGATGCCGACGGACTTCGGCGAGTTCGACCTGTATCTCTACCGCTCGCTCGCCGACGGCGCGCACCACATTGCGCTGGTGAAAGGGACCATCTCACCGCGCAAAGGCACGCTCGTCCGCGTCCACAGCGAATGCCTCACCGGCGACATCTTCGGCTCCATGCGGTGCGACTGCGGGAACCAGCTCCATGCAGCGCTGGAGCAGATCGAAAGCGAAGGCAACGGCGTCCTCCTTTACATGCGCCAGCATGAAGGACGCGGCATCGGACTGCCCGCGAAGATCCACGCTTACAAGCTCCAGGAGGAAGGGCTCGATACCGTGGAGGCCAATATCAAACTCGGCTTTCCCGCCGAGTTGCGCGACTACGGGGTCGGCGCGCAGATTCTCCACGACATCGGCGTGCGCAAGATGCGCTTCCTCACGAACAACCCGAAGAAGGTCGTCGGCCTCGAAGGCTATGGTCTGAAAATCGTCGAGGTCGTCCCAATTAAATCCACACCCAACAAACACAACGCCAAATACCTTGAGACGAAGCGCCTCAAGATGGGGCATATCTTGTAATGGCGTAGCTCGACTTTCCAAAGTGGGGTTTGGGCATTCCCAAAAGTGTGGGCTGCACTTCGTCTCAATGCGCCTATTCCCGCGAATCAGCGTTGCGGAGCGCCTCGGGCCGCAAGTGCGGTGCGACGCCCGCATACCGGGCACGCTCGGCTGCCTGCCCAAGCTCGCTCCAGCCGCCGGATTCGCGCAATGGCGCTGCCACAGGCGGCAGCGGGGAGAGCACAAAACTGAAGAGCCTCCGCCCCGTAATCACGAGAAAGAGCGAGAGCGGAGCAGTCACGAAAATCAACAGCATTCCGGCACCGCGACCGGCCACCAAGAGCCAGACCGAAAACACCAGCCCCACCACTCCCGCTACGACCAGAATCGAATAAAGTACACAAAGCATGGTCCGCAACACACCGCCGGCATGTCCCCATTTCCTGCTGGCCTTCGCGAGTATCGTCAGCACCGACAGTAGGAATACTGCCAGCGGAAGAGCCGAACTGATGGACGCCAAAATCATTGTCTCATCAGACGATGCAGTTCCCGCGCCAGAACGGAAAATGTTACAGGCCGAACTGCGCTTCACCGTTCGCCGTAGCTCGACGCTGCTTCCGCCGAAAGTTAAAGCGGGGTCAAGCCCCCGCACTCCAAAGCCTAGCGGCAAGCTCGGTAAATCTCCTTGCTGGCGATACCCCTCTTGCCGCTCGAAAAGTCTCAGCAATGGAACCTGAATTACTTCTTTACATACTCTTGGTGAACGCCACGTTTTTTTCTCCGGTGATTTTTGGCGGATTCCTCGAATCATCCCGACGACTTGAATGCACGAAAATATGGCTGAGAACCCTCGTGGGCCGGTGTCTTGCCATAGTCGGGAGTATCGCGACGATTGCGGCAACTCCGGCTCTACACGATTACTTCGGCAGGGTCGGGACAAACTTCGCCCTCACCATTGTCATCCTATTGCTAAACTTCGCCTCGTTTATGACGGGCTACTCCCTCACGACACCTCTTGATCCTTACAAACGAGCGAACCCAATCCGCTACACACTGGCATCATGGTTCGTGATGCTTGTGGCGGGCTTTGTCTGCGCGGCAAATGCGAACGGGAGGCATCGTTTCGGATGACCGGCTCTCCCTACGGCATCCTCCTCCTCGCGGGCATCGTCGTCAGCTTGTTCACTTGGACGCGACTCGCTCGCCGGGATGAGCGGCTCATTTTGATCTACGCAGTCGCGCTGATGAGCGCGTTTGTAGGCGCGAAGGTGGTGTATCTTTTCGCCGAAGGCTGGCGGGATTGGCCGATGCCGGATCGTTGGCTGCGGCTGGCTACGGGGAAGAGCGTGCTCGGCGCTCTGCTCGGCGGATATGCGGGCGTGGAGCTGGTGAAAAAGGCAATTGGCTACGAAAAGGCGACGGGCAACTTGTTCGCGTTTGTCGCGCGGATTGGCATCCTCTTTGGTCGCGTCGGATGCCTGCTGCACGGATGCTGCCTTGGGCGGGAATGCCGCCTGCCTGGTACGCGCTACGCGACTTCACCGGCACGCCGCGCTGGCCTGCGGTGCCGCTGGAGATTGCGTTTAATGTCGCCGCGCTCATCGTGTTCTTTTTCCTGCGGAAAAGGCCGCGCCTCGGGGGCAGCTCTCTCACATTTACCTCATCGCATACGGCACCTTCCGCTTCGTCCACGAATTCCAGCGCGCAACGCCCACGATTGGGCTCGGGCTGTCCGGCTATCAATTCGCTGCGGTCGGCTGTGTCGCTCTCGGCATCTGGCGAGCATCCGCGAGGGCGAATTCGGTAGCGCGTGCAGCGGCTCGAATATAGTGTCCGCTTTACAGAAAAGATTACCGCCGCCGCTTCAAGAACGCCCGGATTGCAAACATAGGGATTACGGAAATCGCCACAGCCACCGCCGCAGGCACCCAGCCGGGCACGACACGGGCGCGGCCTCGCTCGACTGCCATCAGCGCTTCGCGGGCGACTTGCGGGATGGAGACTTTCATAATGCTCGGCGACTTCATATCGTCGTGCTCCCCTGCGCGCTCGGCCCGGCCGGAGAACCCTGTATCCACGGGGCCGGGACATACGGCGGTGACGGTCACTCCCGTCGAGCTCAGTTCCGCGCGAAGGGCTTCGGTGAGGCTCGTGACGTAAGATTTCGTTGCCGCATACACGGCCATACCGGGCACGGGAACGTCGCCGGCGATGCTGCTCACGTTTAGGATTCTGCCAGTCTTCCGCACGACCATTGCCGGGAGAATTCCGTGCGTCAGCCGAGTGAGCGCGGTGATATTGACATCCACCATCGCCTGAACTCGCGCCCAATCGCTTCGCTCAAAAAGTCCATGATCCCCGAGCCCTGCATTATTGATCAAGAAATCAACTCCCGCCGCCGCAGCGATGACTCCGGGGATTTGAGCAGGGTCCGCGAGGTCCGCCGGGTGAATGCGCACTTCCAGACCCGGCCGGGTCAATTCCGTCGCAAGAGCCGAGAGCGCCTCGCGGCCACGGGCGACGAGGATGAGTGTCCGCGCGTACGGCGCGAGTTGCCGGGCAAATTCTGCGCCGATCCCCGATGAAGCTCCAGTAATTAGCGCCGTGCACCCATGAAATGATATCATTTCGCGACCATGCGCGATTGAGCCCCTGAACTCACGCGTTTTCCTTTCCACTCCCTCCGAAATACCATTCCCTGCCCCATCGCAATGACCGTTCTGAACATCGAAACACAACAGCCTTTCACTACGAAAGACGGCTCGACCATCCGCAGCATTCTCGACCGCACCAACGCCGCCGTCTCCAACCAATCACTCGCCGAGGCACGCGTCCCCGCCGGCATCACGACCCAGCGGCACTATCATCGGCAGAGCGAGGAATTTTACTACATCCTCGAAGGCTCTGGAACGATGACGATCGGCGATGAAACCCGCGACATTGTTCCCGGCGACGCGATCCTGATTCCGCCGGGCGCGTGGCATTTCATCACCGCGGAAATCGACCTTCGCTTTCTCTGCGCATGTTCCCCGCCGTACTCGCACGATGACACGTTCCTTGAATAAGATCGCAGCGCCGCGCTTCGACCTCGCACTCACGCTCAACTGCGGCCAGGTCTTTCACTGGCGCGCACACGGCCCCGGCTGGCTCGGCATGATCGGCGATGAGCCCTGCTATCTCCAGCAGGACGGAGACACACTGCTCGTTACGGCAGGGATGACCGACACCGCGCGCCGCTACCTCGCGCTCGACCACGACATCGAACACGTCATCGCGAGTCTGCCCGGCGACCCGGCGATGCAGGCCGCGGCGAAAGCGTTTGGCGGTCTGCGCATCATCCGGCAGCCGTATTGGGAATGCGTCGCGACGTTCATCACCAGCGCGCAAAAAGCACTGCCGCACATCACGCAAATCTCCCACACGCTTCGCCAGCGTTACGGTCGTCCGGTTTCCTACGAAGGCTCCACGCTCCATACTTATCCCACGCCCGCCGCCCTCGCCGCACTGGAGGAAAGCGATCTGCGCGCCTGCGCCCTCGGTTACCGCGCGAAGACGCTCCTCCAAACCGCGCGTCTTGTTTCGACCGGCGAAGTCGATCTCGCACACGTCGCCACTTTGGAAAATGAAGCCGCGCTCGACGAACTCACGCGGCTCGCCGGCGTCGGCGTGAAGGTCGCCAACTGCGCGCTGCTCTTCGCTTACGAACGGCTCGACGCCGTCCCCATCGATGTCTGGATCGCGCGCATCCTCCGCGACACCTACCGGAAGACGCGTTCGAATCCCGCGCAGCTCAAGGCATTTGCCGCCCGTCATTTCGGGCCATACGCCGGATACGCGCAGCAGTTGCTCTTTCACCACGCCCGCACGGCCAGGAAGTAGTAGGGCCGTCCCGGCCCCCTGAGGCGCGAAGCGACTCCCCGAGCACCGCATCTCGCAGGGAGCCCCCAAGGAGGGGGGCCGTCCCGGCCCCCTGAGGCGCGAAGCGACTCCCATAACCTTCCAGCTTACTGGGAACCACTCCGTGGTTCAGGGGGCCGAGACGGCCCCCCTCCTTGGGGCTATTTCGTGCCGTTCGTGCCGTTCGTGAACGAAAGATATGTGTAGCCCTTCAGCGCTTTCTCGTAGCTGTTGAGCAGGCGGATGGCTTCCGCAGGCCGCATGAGATCCTTTTTAATCGCCGCATCGACTTGCGCTTTCATCAGACGGTTTAGCTCCGCTTCGTCCCACTGCGTCATCGCGAGCACGCTCGCAATCGTGCTGCCCTCCAGCGTCTCCTCGATATACCAGCCGCACGGTTCATCGGCATCAAGGAAGACATGCGCTTCGTTCACACGACCGAAGAGGTTGTGGAAATCGCCCATGATGTCCTGATACGCGCCCATCAAAAAACAGCCGATGTAGTAAGGCTCGCCGGGCACGAGCCGATGGAGCGGGAGCGTGTCGCGAACATCCTGAAGATCGATGAACTTGCTCACCTTTCCGTCCGAATCGCATGTGATGTCCACCAGCGTCGCCGCACGATCCGGCGCGACGTCGAGGTGATGGACCGGCATGATCGGGAAGAGCTGCCCGAGCGCCCAATGGTCCAGCATGCTTTGGAAGACCGAGAAGTTGCAGACGTATTGATCCGCCAGAGCGATCTCGAGTTCCTTCACTTCCTCCGGGATGTATTTCATCCCGTCGCTGTGCTGCACGACCTCCCGTGCGATCTGCCAGAAGATGGTTTCAATGCGCGCCTTCGCTTCGAGTTCCAGCAGCCCGAGGTCGAACATCGCCTGCGCCTTTTCCTTCGCTTCCTGCGCGTCATGGAGCGTCTCCATGCGGTTCTGTTTCGTGAGCCCCTTCTTGTATTCGAGCATCTCCGTGACGAGCTTCGGGTCCGCAGCGGAAGGAGTCACCGCGATGATGCCGCGCTCTTTTTCGATGGAACCAAACGCCTCCACGAGCAGCACACTGTGGTGCGCGACGATGGCGCGTCCGCTCTCGCTCACGATCGTCGGGTG
>JAYSTZ010000493.1:0-7951 GCA_043719365.1 Verrucomicrobiaceae bacterium
AAAAGCGAACGAGGCGAAGGGCTGAAAGCCCGGCAATGTAATAGCCCAGGGTCAGCGAGGAACGAGCGCAGCCCTGGGTTCCCGTAGAAAAGCGGGATGAGCCCTGAAAGGGCGTGATACGACGGTGATTGCGCGATTGTCCCGCCCTTTCAGGGCTGAATCGTTCTCCCATCCGAACCCAGGCCTGCGCTCCTTCGTCGCTGAGCCTGGGCTATTACATTTGCGGACCTTCGGCCCTCCGTTGCATCCGATCTCGGGCCGGATTTTCATCACGACCACACGAACAAACCGATTGCCCGGAACTCGGCGGGCATCATAAGGTTTCCTCCGGCCAAACACGACAACCCACCATGACCACCACCTCACCGCCGCGCCGCAACTGGCACTTCAACCGCTGGCTCATCGTCTTCATCGTCGCCATGCTTGGCTGGAGCGGGTGGCGGGCTTACGCATTTCGCTCCGCGCTCGCGGAGGCACGGGCGCTGGAGTGGGGAGTGGGATACACCGACCCGGTCGAAACGATTCGGGCGGACTGGAAGGCGGCTTTCAAAAAAGACACGTGGCTGGATGGCGTGACAGGCATGACGATCCCGACGAGCGAAGCCTTTGAGCAGAACGTCGCGATTGTCCATCGGCTGAATCCGAGGGCGCTGAGCATCGACAACGCCGCCACCTTGCGTGACCTCTCTGCGCTTAAACCCTTCAGCCGACTGCATCAGGTGTGGCTCGTCGACTGCACAGGGCTCACGAATGTGGATGCCCTTAATAACCTCTCCGCTCTGCAAGGTATCACGCTTGCCAACTGCACGGCTCTCAAGAATGTGGATGGGCTAAAGAATCTCGCCGCTCTGGAAGGTGTCGCGCTCACCGGCTGGACAGGGCTCACGAATGTGGACGCGCTTAAGAACCTCTCCGCTCTGAAAAGGGTCACGCTCATCGGCACCACGGGGCTCACGAACATAGACGCCTTGAAAAACCTCGCCGCTCTGGAAGAAGTCCAGCTCATCGGCTGTACAGGGCTCACGGATGTAAACGCCCTTAAGCGGCTCTCCGCTCTGAAAAAGGTCACGCTTTACGGGTGCACGGGACTCACGCCGGAGAGCGTCGCGGCGCTGAAGGCGGCGTTGCCGAATGCGAGAATCACCGGCCCATGAGAACGACCGGACAGGCTCACTTCGCGAACCCGCGTAACGTCGCGGCGCGTGATAACGAACCAAGACTGCTTGTGGTCTCAACCGGTGATTGCGAAAGTATTGCTTCCGACGGGCTTGAGGTGAGCGCTGGCGGTGTGCTACCGTTTTTCAAATGAGCGCGATTGAGACCATCAAAGAACAACTGCCACATTTGCAGGCGGAGGAGATCGCGGAGGTGGAGCGGTTGATTCGCGAACTGCGGGAGCGCCGTGAACAGCAGAAGAGCATTGCGCGGGAGGCAATGGGTTCCATGGCCGGATGCGGAACGACTGAGGAGTTTCTCCGCTCGAAACACGCGGCAGGAGAACGCTGGTGAAATCGGTGGTTTTGGATGCTTCGGCGATGCTGGCTTTTCTCCGGGGAGAGTCCGGGTGTGACCATGTGCTGGCGTCGTTGTTGAGCGAAGAGGCACATTGCGTCGCTCATGCAATCAATGCCTGCGAGGTCTATTACGATATTTTGCGCAGCGCTGGGGAATCTGCGGCGGAGGCGGCGATTTCTAAATTGGAAGCATCCGGCGTGGAAATCCGGAGCGATATGGATGCGGGATTCTGGAAAGGAGTGGCACGGCGAAAAGCGATAGGGCGCATTTCCCTCGCCGACTGCTGCGGGCTCGCGCTGACGGAAGTTTTGAACGGTGAGTTTCATTCGGCTGACCATCACGAACTTGATGACCTCGCTGCGGCCGGTGATGTGAGGATTGTGTTCATCCGGTAGTGAGTTGACGCTCTGCGGGACATGGGGCAATTTCACGGCATGAGCACACTTCTTGATGTGGAGAAACTGGCGTTTGAACTTCCTGAATCACAACGAAGTGAACAGTGGGGACAGACTGCTTGTGGTCTTACGCGTGGTCCTTTAATCCTGCCGAGAAAATGAAATGCTTTTACCACTCTGAAACTGACGGCGTCGCTGTGTGCAAATCTTGCGGCAGAGCGATCTGCCACGACTGCTGCGCGGAAGTGGGAACTGGCTGCGCATGCAAAAGCAGATGCGAAGCAGATGTCGAAGATCTGAACACCATCATTAAGAGAAACAACTCGGCATATCAAAAAACGGGGAACGCATATAGGAGGAATGGAGTCATCACGTTGATTATGGGCATCGTTTTTTTCGCCATTGGAATTTTTCCGATACTTACCGGTCAAGGATATGGCACTGCATTAGTCGCTGTCCTCGGACTTATTTTCATCGTGTCGTCCTATTTCTCTTTCGTAAACGCCAAGCAGATTTCGGACGTTGAAGAGTAAGGCGGAGGCTTCGCGTGAGGAGGTCGGCGAATAAATTCGCCGCTCCTTTACGCGTCTTCGCCCAGCCGCGCCGCTGCGGGGCGGGGTTTTTTTAGCCGGTGGGGGTGCGATTTCGGAAGTTCGCCTTGCCCATTTGTGCGGTTTGTAAAAAGGTGCGGGTCTTTCACATATGATCGAGCCAGCAATCACCAAGGAAGCCATCGCGAAACACGGACTCACGGAGGAGGAGTTCAAACGAATCCAGGATATTCTCGGGCGTGATCCGAACTACACGGAGCTGGGGATTTTCAGCGTGATGTGGAGTGAGCATTGTTCTTATAAGAACACGAAGCTGGAGCTGAAGAAGTTCCCGACGAGCGGGCCGGGGGTGATGGTGAAGGCGGGGGAGGAGAATGCGGGCGTGATCGATATCGGCGACGGCTGGGCGGTGTGTTTCAAGATGGAGTCGCATAATCATCCGAGCGCGATTGAGCCGTTTCAGGGCGCGGCGACGGGCGTGGGGGGAATCATCCGGGATATTTTCACGATGGGTGCGCGGCCTGTGTTTTCGCTGAATTCGCTGCGGTTTGGGTCGATCCACGGGGACACGGAGCAGCATAAGTGGAACCGCTCGCGCTTTAAGGGCGTGGTGGAGGGGATCGCGCATTATGGGAATTGCATCGGCATCCCGACGATCGGCGGCGAGGTGTTTTTTGACGATAGCTACAACGGGAATCCGCTGGTGAATGTGTTCTGCCTGGGCGTGCTGAAGCACGAGCAAATCGCCCGCGGTGCGGCGCGCGGTGTGGGCAATCCGGTTTTTTACGTAGGCGCGGAAACGGGTCGCGACGGTCTGGCGGGCGCGGCGTTTGCATCGCGGGATTTGACGGAGGAGTCGAAGGAGGATCGTCCTGCGGTGCAGGTGGGCGACCCGTTCCGGGAGAAGTTGCTGATGGAGGCGTGCCTCGAATTGCTGACGACGGATGCGGTGGCGGGTATTCAGGACATGGGAGCGGCGGGGCTGACGTGCTCGACTTGTGAAACGGCGTCGCGCGGCGGCACGGGCGTGGAGATCGAGCTGACGAAAGTGCCGCGTCGCGAAGTGGGGATGACGCCTTACGAGACTATGCTCTCGGAGTCGCAGGAGCGGATGCTGATCATCGTGAAAAAGGGACAGGAACAGACGGTGGTGGACATCTTCGAGAAATGGGACCTGCCATACGCCGAGGTGGGCGTGGTGAAGGACGACGGGATGATGCGCGTGACGGAGAACGGCAAGATCGTAGTGGAAATCCCGGCGGCAAAACTCGCGGACGATGCGCCGGTTTACGCCCGCGAATGGAAGGCGCGGCCTACGCCGGAGATGCTCGATTTTGACAAGCTGGCGCCGGTGGATGAGAAGGAGGCGCTGCTCCGCCTGCTGGCGCATCCGAGCATCGCGAGCAAGCAGTGGGTGTGGCGTCAATACGACCACATGGTGCGGATCGGCTGCACGGTGCTGCCGGGGAGCGACGCGGCGGTTTTCATCATCCGCGAGGCAAACAAGATCGTGGCGGCGACGAGCGATTGCAATTCGCTCTACTGCCTGCAGGACCCGCGCGAAGGATCGCGGATCGCCATCGCGGAAGCGGCCCGCAATCTCGCCTGCTCCGGCGCGCGCCCCATCGCGGTGACGGACAATTTGAACTTCGGAAATCCGCACAATCCGGAGAATTTCTGGCAGCTCCGCGAATGCGTGGAGGGACTCGCGGAAGGATGCCGCGATTTCAATACGCCGGTCGTGGGCGGCAACGTGTCGCTTTACAACCAGAGCCCCGCAGGAGCGATCGACCCGACGCCGACGGTCGGCATGGTGGGATTGATCGACAAGCCCGAGCACGTGACGACGCAAGCGTTCAAGGCTGCGGGCGATGTGATTATCCTCGTCGGACCAATCATCGATCCCGCCGCCGGGCAGCTCGGGCTTGGAGCGTCGCATTATTATAAAGTCGTCGCCGGACAAAAGGCGGGCATCACGCCGCGACTGAACATCACGCTGGAGAAAGGCGTGCAGGCCGCAGTGCTGGGGCTTATTCAAAGCGGACTCGTAAAGAGCGCGCACGATTGCAGCGAAGGCGGCCTCGCAGTGGCCATCGCCGAAAGCTGCATGAGCGGCAACCTCGGCGCCACCGTGGAACTGGCGAGCGGCCCCGCCCTCGCAAAGTATCCCGACCACGCCGCACGCGCCGGCCTGCTCTTCGGCGAGAGCCAGTCGCGCATCATCATCAGCGTCGCGCCGGAAAACGCGGACGCCGTGCTCGCGCAACTCAGCGCACTGCCGCACAGCCGCATCGGCACCGTCGGCGGAGACACCGTCGCGATTTCCGCAAACGAAAAAACGATCACCGCGACCGTCGCCGAGCTTCGCGAGACGTTCGAGCAGAGCATCGGGAAGGCGATGGAATCGTAGTGCTTTGTCAGCAGTCATCTCACGGCAAGCCGCCGAGTTTTCCGGCTGTGATTGGTGAATTGTGAGAAGTGATTTGTCGCAAGCGTATTGGCGGACAGTTCTCGCTTGCGACAAATCACAAATCACGAATCACCCATTAAACAAGCCATGAACCCTTCATTCCACGACTGGAAGATCACTACCCGCGAATCTTCGCGTTTCGGAATTGCGTGCAACGGGGCGGACCGCTTAGCTCCGGCATTGTCTTCTCGATGAAAAAAACCGCTGCCATTCTAGTTGCGTCCTGTTTGTTGCTTCGCGGTGTCGCGCAAGTGCCGGGCGTGAAGGAGGAGGACGAGACCACCGCGCTGATGGGAGGCTCGGACGTAAAGGTCTCCGCGCAGCAGATGAACCTCGATTCCGCAGGTAAAACGGAGACAGCGGAGGGCGACGTCCACATTTCCCGCGGCGGCACGACGATCTACTGCGACTACGCGAAGTTCAACCAAACGACCAACGACGTCATCGCCACCGGAAACGTTCGCATTTACCACCTCGGCAAGCTCATCACTACCGAGCGCGCGGTTTATAATCTCGTCACCGAAGAAATCACCGGTGCGGACGTACGAGGCTCGGCGCAGCCGTTTCTGTATTCGGGAGCGTCGTTCGCGAACATCCCCGGTGGACCTGGCTACCTGATTAAGGATGCACTTTTCACCACCAGTGATTCCGGACGCCCAGACTGGAGCATGCGGGCGAAGAAAGTGCGCGTCTATCAGGACGACCGCGTCATCCTGCAGAATGTGAAGCTTTACATCGGTGAGACGCCCATCTTTTGGTTCCCGTACGTCTATCAGTCGCTCAACAAACAGAACGGCTTCACGATCACTCCCGGCTACGCGTCTGTCTGGGGGGCTTACGTTCATACGAAATACACCTTTCCATTGGGCGAGAAAACGAGCGCTGAACTGCGCCTCGACTACCTCTCCGAACGCGGGCCCGCGCTGGGCTTCGACGTGGAGTGGGAAGACGGCGAAAAGAAAGAAAGCTGGGGCCGCTTCCGCTCCTACTTCCTGGAGGATTCCAATCCGTCGCTCAACAAAACAGGCGTCACCCGTGAGGTGATCGACCCCGAGCGCTATCGCGTTTCGTTTCAAGCAAAGCAGTATCTCACCGACGACATCTACGCGCAGGTGGACATCACAAAACTGTCCGACCCGCGGTTTCACCAGGACTTCTACGAAGGGGAGTTCCGGCTCAACCCGCAGCCCGACAACATGCTCGCCCTCACGCGGCTCGGCGACGACTACTCGCTGTCGCTCATCGCGCGCAAACAGATCAACAACTTCTACGACAGCACCGAGCGGCTCCCCGAGCTCGCCCTCGACATCACTCGCCAGCCGCTCTTCGGCACGCCGGTGTTTTACGAAGGCGAGACCTCGGCGGCACACCTGAACCGCAACTTCGCTGACAGCTCCACGTTTCAGGACTACAACGCAAAGCGCCTCGATACCTTCCACCAGTTTTCCCTGCCGAAGACCTTTGGTGGATGGCTCTCCGTCGTCCCGCGCATCGGCGCACGCGGCACATGGTATTCCGAAAGCGGTGCGCTCGTCTCCTACGACCCGATCACCGGAGATCGGCTCACCGACCCGGCCAAAGCCGCAGCGCGCACAGCCATCAAGCGCCTGGACAAAGAAGGCAGCGTCTTCCGCCCCGTCTTCAATGCCGGGATGGAAGTCTCCTTCAAAGCATCCCGCGCTTATGAGGAAATCCAGAGCCGCATTCTCGGCCTCGACGGTCTCCGCCACGTCGTCCAGCCCTATGCGAATTTCAGCTTCGTCCACGCTGGCGAAGATGGGCGCGACATCCTGAAGTTCGACCGCCTCCAGCGTTCCACGCAACTCCCGCCGATTGACTTCCCTGCTTTCAACACTCTCGACTCGATCGACAGTTGGAACATCGTCCGGCTCGGCGTCCGCAACCGCCTTCAAACCCGTCGAGACAACGCCACGATCAACTGGCTGGAAATGAACACTTTCGTGGACTACCGCTTCGAGTCCCCCGACTTCGGCCTCGACCCCGATCCCGGGCGCTTTTCCAATCTCGTCAACCGCCTCCGCTGGCAGCCCCTCTCGTGGGTCAGCCTCACGGTCGATTCGCAGACACCGCTCTTCGACAAAGGCTTCACCGAAATCAACTCGCGCGCCAATTTCCTCGTGAACGACAAGGTGCAGGTCGGCATCGGCCATCGCTACATCAACAAAAACGTCCTTTTTCAGGACAGCTCGCTCCTCGACTTCGGCGGCTACTTCCGCATCAACGACAACTGGGGATTTTCCTTCCGCGAATACTACGAACTGCAGGACAGCTTCCTCGAAAGCCAGCGGTATGAAGTCCATCGCGACCTCTCCAGCTGGGTCGCCAGCCTTGGCTTCGTCAGCAGGAACAACCGCTCCGGTAACAAAGGGCAGGACGACTACGGAATGCTCCTCACCTTCACCCTCAAGGATCTCCCCGACGTAAAAGTGCCGCTCTCATTCGACCCGAGCAGCACCGGCGGAAGCAGCAAAAACCGCTGACGCCCTTTCACTTCTCACTGTCGTCCGCGTGCTTCGTGGATTCACCACCGAGCAGGAAAAGCCCCGTCACCAGCAGGAAAACGAGCAACGCGATGAGGTGCAACACCAGCAGAAACTTGAAGCTGAAACCCACCATCGCAATCCCCGCAAGCACCAGCGTCGCCACCAAATAAAGGCTCACCTAAATCGTGCTCCCACCTTCAAACAAGCCCCGCGTCTGCTCGCCCCGCGGAGCCGGCACCACGGCACAAAAGACCCAGCACAGAAACTCCGAAAACAATACCGCGCCCAGGCTCAGCTTGAACTTGTCGTTGTGAAACTCCTCGGGAATCAGCAGCAGCCCAGAAGCTGCTGTCACCGCCATCACGGCCAGGGCGAGGATCGTAAGAATGCCGAATGTGAAACGTGAGTGCATAGTGGAAAGAGTTTAGCCGGAGCCCGAGGATTGCCGTCCGGAGATTCGCAGAATCCCACAAATGTTCAAGGGACAGGCGCCGCGTTCACCGACTCCATCTTCCC
>JAYSTZ010000494.1:0-3338 GCA_043719365.1 Verrucomicrobiaceae bacterium
GATGGGGCTTTTCGGGGGAAACGGGTTGCCGGAAGGAGTCGAATCGCCCGGTCGGGATGGAGTTGTTTGAGCGCCGGGCACGACTGGCTTGGTTTCGCCCGCTACGCTGGCTTGCTGAGTGCCGCTGGATGCGCCGATTCCTTTGAGGTCCGCCGCCTTGTCCGGCGGAAGCGGGACTTTTTGGAGAATCTTCCCGGAGACGGGATCAATGATGACGAGCTCTGCGGTTTTCCCTGCCGTCACCAGCATCTTCCCATCCGGTGACAGAACAATCGCCTGCGGCCGCATTCCGGGCAAATCGATCTGTTTGCCCGCTGGCGTGATGATTTGATTGGTTGGAGTCATCCATTTCCCCTCGGCGAGTTTTCCAACTGATTCCGTCGGCCCCGTGGAGACCGAAACCGGCCTGACACCAGGAGCGACCAGCGGCGCTGTCAGTTTTTTTTGAGCCAAAGCGGAATCGGTCAAGAACGCGGCGATGCTGACTGCGAGGATGCTGGTGAGTTTTCTCATGCGGCGCGGACACTGACCGGACACGGAAATGTGTCAACTCTTGGCGAACCCGGTAGTGCGAGAAAGTTTTGAACTGCCGTATCGGCCGACGACACAGTGCGCATCGCGTACGAATGCTTCCAGCTCATCTCCGCGCTGCCGTCCTCACCGAAAAAGAGCAGCGTCAACATCATTCAAAGCCACGAGCGGCGGCTCCGGAACGCCTGCCAAGTAACAACTACTCCGCGACAGCCCCCACAAACGGAACGTAGGAAAAACCGGGACTTACGGCATCGGTGCTTATCGGGCTGTCCTTCCCCTGTACGAAACGCGGGTCGAAAGTGCTCCGCTTCACGAGCGCAACATGCCCGTCGCAAAAAAGGAAATGAGCGGAGTTTTCCTTGCTTTTCAGGACGTCGTCGGACCCGAAATACGCGCGGATGTATTCAGTCCTGAGCTCGGATTTTTCGTCGCCCTGCTCACCCATCAGCACCGTGGACGAAGCGGACTCAATGCGGTTCGTCGGAAGATTCGGTTCGCTGGCACTCGTGAGCCAGCCGTTCATTGCGTATGAGAACAGCCATTGTTCGGGGAGCTTCATGAGACGCTCTACATCCGCACGAGGCACCGCGGGATTGATCCAGACGGATTTCTGTCCGGGTTTCGGTGCACTGGTAATGGCAAGCGGATCCATCAGCGAAACTTCTTTTATGTAGGCTGGAAGACGGTTGAACCACGCATCTTTGTCCTTCAGATCGACCGTTTCGCCCGTCATTCCCGTGGTCGGAAGTCGATTGTCAAAATCAGTCAGCGACCCATTGAATGCCACGCCCCACTGGCGAAGGTTGTTCATTGAGGTGTTCTGGTTAGCCGTGGCCCGGGCCTTTGCCATCCCGGTGAAAACCAAAGACGCGAGGATCGCAATGATCGTGATGACGACAAGAAGCTCGATGAGCGTAAATGCGTTTGAGTTTCCGTGATTCTTCATGGCTTTCCTTTTACCGATTATCGGAACCGCAGCAGAATTTTGCGAGAATTGGATGGTGACAATCCTGTGGCGGGAACGCCCGCCGACCGAAAAGAATCTGCAAATCACTGGTTTCATTCCCATCCGCGATGTGAATATTCCATCCATTCCATAATGAGTCCGCTTACTTACCTTCGCGTCATCGGCTTTTTCCTGCTTTCCCATCTCGCACTGAGCGCGCCGATTGTCGTAATCGATGCCGGGCACGGCGGCCACGATCGCGGGGGAATGCCCGGCCAGCTCGTGGAGGAAAAAGGCTACGCCCTCGACCTGGCACAGCGATTGGACTCGGCGTTGCGAAGAGCGGGATACAAGACAGTCATGACACGCCGTGGAGACTACTTCGTGGAACTCGACGAACGATCCGCCATGGCAAATCGATACGCGGGGAATGCGATCTTTGTGAGCATCCACTTCAATGGCGCGTCGAATTACGATGCTCACGGAATCGAGACCTACCACGCGTCCGGCAGTAAAAGTCTCCGCTTGGCGCAGAGCATCCACTACCAGGTTTTGAGGGCCACCGGTGAGGTGGACCGCAGAGTGCGGAGCCGAGGACTGAGCGTGCTGCGCAAAACACGGATGCCCGCCGTGCTTTGCGAACTCGGCTTCCTGACCAACCGCGACGAAGTGCGGAAAATCAAGAGCTCCAGTTACCGGCAGCGACTGGCGGAAGCGGTCGCCGCCGGCATTCGTAGCATCTATCGCTGAGAGCCAGCCATGATCCTCTCCGTGAGAGAAATGAAGTCCCTCGAAGAAAAAGCGTTCGCAGACGGCGTAATTGCGGATGTCTTGATGGAAGAGGCCGGCGCACAAATCGCCTGCGCAGTCCGGCAGTTTTTCCCGACTTCCGGAGTTTGCGTGACGGTGTTCGGAAAAGGAAACAATGGTGGCGATGCGCTGGTTGCAGCGCGCCATCTCGCTGACGCGGGGTGGGAAGTCCTCCTCATCCCGGCATTCAGCGACGACGAATGGTCACCCACCGTACGACGCAAATTTATCGACGCCGCAGGCTGTCATCGTCGGACAGTTCTTGCGCTCGATCACGCCATGGGCCGCCCGCTCGTAGTGCTCGACGGTTTGCTGGGAATCGGCGCGGATGGACCGCTCCGCGATCCCATCGACACGCTCGCACGGAGCGTTAACCAGCTCCGGAAAACCGCAGGTGCCCACGTCTTCGCGCTAGACCTACCCACAGGGCTCAACGGCGATACGGGAAAGGCGGGTGCCGACTGTATCATCGCCGACACAACGCTCACCGTCGGATTTGCGAAGCACGGCCTCATTACCGATTCGGCGACTTCATTTGTCGGAAGGCTCTGCGTGCTGCCGCTGCGCGAACTGAGCGCCAGGGCACGCGAAAGCGGTGGTGCAACCATGGCTACGCCCGCCGAGCTTGCGCAGCTATTACCGCGGCGCGCATTCAACACCCACAAAGGTGAAACCGGGCGGATCGCCATCGTCGCCGGTTCCGCTCCGTACATGGGTGCGGCGATCCTCTGCGCGAGCGGCGTGCTCCGCGCCGGGGCCGGGATGGTGACCCTCTACGTGCCGTCCGAGGTCCTCCAATCCATCGCCACGCGACTGCCTCCCGAGATCATGTTGCAGCCGACTTTCGCCCTACCGGAAAACCTCCTGAAGAAACACGATGTCGTCGCGATTGGTCCCGGCCTCGGCTTGGAGCAACGCGCAGACATCAGCCGCTTCGTAGCAGAATGTCCGCTTCCCATGGTCGTTGATGCCGACGCTATCAACGCCATCGCAGACAACCCTGATTGCCTGCTTCGAGCTCCCGGCCCGCGCATCCTCACGCCGCACC
>JAYSTZ010000495.1:0-3337 GCA_043719365.1 Verrucomicrobiaceae bacterium
ACGGGGCTTAGGAAAGCCCCGCTCCTTTCGCGCTTCTCGCGTGCGTTAGAGAAATTTAGATGCGTGAGCCCTGCTTGCCGGTCACCATTCGCTGGTCCGTTCCCGCAAGACGAATGCCGTTATTCGTCATTTTAACATCGCGCTACGCGAGTTGTACTCCGCCGGTGAGGAGGCGCTTTTTTGCCGTCTTGCCGTCGGTGTAATGGTAAAGGATTTCCTTTGCGACATATGCGCCGTGCGTGACGATGCTCTCGGTGTTGCCGCTGATTTTAGGGCCTTCTTTTTCGAGCCACTTGGCGATGAGGTCGGGCGTGGTGGCGCTCTCTTTCCAGAACTCGGCAGTGTCGAAGCTCAGTTCGCGGCATCGCGTTAGGACAAAGTCTTTGTCGAGGAAGGCAAGGAGGTTGCCGGCTTTCGGCCCGGCTTCGCGGTCGAGGAAAATGCGATAGAGTGCTTTGAATGCGAGGGGCTGGTCGATGGGGGTGAGTCTTGCAACTTGGAACGCGGCACTTTGAATGGCGTCGTCTTCCCACGCAACGCCGGGAAGGGCGTCGGCGAGGGCGTGAAGGAATGCGCGCTGCGTATGGTTCAGCTCGGAAGCGCGGGCGGGCATGGTCTGGTGGAGGCGCGTTTTTTCCTCGTCGGCGGCAAAGTTCTCCACCCACTCGCGAGCGCTGCGAATACGTTCGTCAAGGCGGGCATGATCGACGGGCGTGAGGTCGCTTCCGAGGCGTTTGGCGAGCTCCACGCGTGCATCGAGATGGGGCATTTGAACAAGGGCGGCTGCGAGCTGGATATTGGCGGGGCGGTAGTTCGCAGGCTCGGCCATACAAGCGAGCCGGTAGGTCATTGCTTCGTCCGGGTTTGCCTGGCCGTTGAAGTAGCGGGTGTGGGCGCGGTCAAATTCGTTGAAGAGTTTGACGATGCCTTCTTCGTTGGCTTCGAAGTTGACGGGGGAGTTCGGCTTGGTGCGCGTCATGAGGAAACGGAGCACGTCGGCGGGTAAAAGGTTGGCCATGTCGCGGGCACTGGCGCCTACTCCTTTGCTTGAGGACATCTTTGCGCCGCCAACGAGGAAGAATTCGTAGGGAACGCGGAGCGGTTCGTCGCCCCCGTAGATGGCTTTGTAGCAAGCGGCGGAGACATCGCGGGAACCGCCCTTTGTGGAGTGGTCCTTGCCGGCGCCTTCGATGGTTACGGGGAACTTTTTCCATTTAGCGGCCCACTCGAGCTTCCAAGGGAGTTTGCCGTTGCCGCCAAAAGGGCTGATTTTTCCTTCATGGCCGCAGCCGCGACCGAGTTGGAGTTTCGTATTCACGCAGCGCGTCGTGAGACAGCGGTATGAGACGTGCGTACCGTCGTAGTCATAGACCTCGGTGGTGGCAATGCAGCCGCATTTTTCGCAAAGGACTTGGAAGGGATACCAATGGTCGGGGCGGACGGCACCGCTGACTTCCTTATAGACGGTGCGGACTTTGTCGGCGTTGCGAAGGATGGTGTCGATCTCGCTATCGAACTGCCCGGAGCGGTAGATGTCGCGCATTCTGTAGCGTTCGACTTTGACGCCGAGCTCCTCGAATACCTGCCAGAATTCCTTCATGTAGAACTCAGCCATATCGCCCTCTGCGCCGCACGGAGCGGGCGTGTTGCAGAGCGGCCAGCCGATGTATTTTCCGAAATGAATGTCCTCGCCCTTGGGGATTTCGTCCACGGGATCGAAGTCGTCCACGCCGAAGAGATAACGGACTTCAACGCCCTTTTCTTTCATCGTGCGAAAGATGGCATCGTGGATGAGCACGCCGCGAAGTGCGCCGACGTGAACGCGGCCGCTTGGTGTTTTTGAGTCGTTGATGGTATGCGGTCCCGCGCCAGCGCGCGCCGCGACGTCTTCAGTCCAGAACATAGGGCGCGAAGGGATAGCGAAGTGCGGGCGGAGTGCAAGAACGGTCCTCGCTTCGGTGCTCTAAGGAAAGACGGCGCTGCGTGTCAGTAGCCCTTGCATGAAACGAATCTATCCAGTGTTGATGGCGATGTGTCTTTCGCTGCGGGCGCAGCAAGTGGTCCCGCCGGACCATGCCGAGAGAATGGGGAAGGGGCTGGAGATGTTCCGGAAGGATGTCGCGGGGATTTTGAAGGAGCATTGTGTGAAGTGCCACGGCGGAGAGAAGACCAAGGGGGACTTTAACATGGCGACGCGGGAGTCGTTGTTGCGCGGCGGGGCGGAAGGGCTGGCCATCGAGCCTTTCTCCGCGGCAAAGAGCGTGATGCTGAAAATGATGCGGCACGAAGAAGAGCCGCACATGCCGGAGAAGAAGCCGAAGCTCCCGGACGAGGTCATCGCAAAGGTCGCCGCGTGGATCGACCACGGCGCACCGTACGATGAGCCGCTGGTCGCGGGGGCAATCGTGCGGGACAAGTCGGCGGTGACGGACGAGGATCGGAAATGGTGGTCGTTCCAGCCGCTGCGCAAACAGGAACCGCCGTCAAAGGGACACGCCGTGGATGCATTTCTAAATGCGAAGGCAGCGGGCAAGGGCCTCGCGTTTTCGCCGGAGGCGGACAAGCGAACGCTAATCCGGCGTGGGACGCTGGACTTGCTCGGACTGCCGCCGACGCCGGAGGAAGTGGCGGCTTTTCTGGCGGATTCGTCGCCGGATGCGTGGGAGCGTGTCATCGCGCGGCTGCTGGATTCGCCAAGGTACGGCGAGCGTTGGGCTCGGCAGTGGCTCGACGTTGCAAGGTTCGCGGAGAGCAGCGGCTTTGAGCATGATTACGATCGTCCGCACGCATTTCACTACCGCGATTTCGTGATCCGGGCGGCGAATGCGGACATGCCGTTCGATGAGTTTGCACGATGGCAGCTCGCAGGTGATGAAATCGCGCCGGACAACGCCGAAGCGATGATGGCGACGGGCTTTCTCGGCGCTGGTGTGTTCCCCACGCAGATCACGGCGAATGAAGTGGAACGCACGCGGTACGATGCAATGGACGACATGCTCGCGACGACGGGAAGCGCGTTCCTCGGCCTCACGGTGGGCTGCGCGCGGTGCCACGATCACAAGTTCGACCCGATTCCGACGAAGGATTATTACCAGATGCTTTCGACGTTCACGACGACTGTGAGGAGCAACGTCGATCTGATCATCGATCCCGTCGCTGCTGAGAAGGCAAAGGCCGAATACGATAAGAAGCGCGCCGATTTAACCGCAGCAGTCGCCGCATACGAAGCGGGACTGCGCCCGAAACTGGACGAGTGGATCGCGAAGGCCGAGCTGCCGAAAGGTGCGGTGCAAATTGCAAAGCTCGATAGCATCGTATCGAAAGGTGGCGCGACATT
>JAYSTZ010000496.1:0-3335 GCA_043719365.1 Verrucomicrobiaceae bacterium
CGCCGATCGGCTTGATTTTAATGCCCTTGATTGCGTTCGGCAGCAGGACATTGCCGTCGAGTCCATTCGTGGGATCTCCATCGCTATCAGAAAGGCGACCGTCGGCACCGAGATTCGCGACAATGTCGCCAAAAACACTGCCGTTGATTTCCAGCGTTGTATTTGGGCCGACCGAGATGCCGTAAACGGCGTCGTCGAACCAAACAATGGCCTGACCGGTAAGAACTTTGACAGCGGCGAAGGAGTTTTCGCCGACTGCGTAATCGCCCGAAGTCGGATTACCCGCGCCGCCGAGAAGGTTGCCGCCTGCGACCAGAACCGCTGGAGCGATGCGGCCTTCGAGGGCTTCGATACTGGAATGCGGGCGCGAGAGAGCGTTCTTTTTCATGGAAATAATTTGGGCAGATTTGGACATGTGACACCGTGCATAGAGCACGGCGGATGCCCGACACTGTCCCCAAACTACTTTGCCGAAGCGCGCATCGCCTGCTCCACCAGGATCGCAGCCAGATGCTGGGTGGCGGCATCGAGGCTGGCCACGGCTTTTTTCAAACCGGGTGCGCCTCCGGCTGCGAGGGCGCTTTCCACTTCGGCGGCGCAGCGGGTGATCTCGGTGCGGTCGGCTTCGGGAAGAGCTGTGCCCACTTGAGCGAGGGCCATGCGGACTGCGGGGAGTAGCTCGGTAGCTTTGAGGCTGGCCTCGGTGAAAACGCGGTCGTTCATATCTTCGAATGCGTGCTCCAGCGAATCTTCGAGCATTTTTTCCACGGCTTCGTCGCTCACGTCCACTGCGCTCGTCATCTGGATGACCTGCTCCGCGCCCGTCTTAGTATCGCGGGCGAGGACGTGAAGGATGCCGTTGGCGTCGATCTCAAATTGCACGCCGACGCGCGCCTGATTTTTTGGCGCGGGGTCGAATGGAAGGTCGAATTTTCCGAGCTCCCAATTGTCCTTCGCCATTTCGCGCTCGCCTTGCAGGACACGGATGAGCATGGAGCGCTGGCCGGAAACTGCGTTTGTGAACAGCTCGCCACGCTTGATCGGGATCGTGGAGTTGCGTGGAATGATGACGTTCATCAGACCGCCGAATGTCTCGATGCCGAGGGAGAGCGGCGTCACGTCGAGCAATACGACATTCTGCACCGCGCCGCTCAGAATTCCGGCCTGGATCGTCGCGCCGAGAGCCACGGCTTCATCGGGGTTTTGTGAGACGTTGGGCTCGCGCTGGAAAATCGTACGGACGAATTCACGGATGAGCGGCATCCGGGTCTGCCCGCCCACGAGGATTACGTCATCGAGATCAGGGGGTGCGAGCTGTGCGTCGGCAAATGCGCGCAAGCAATGCTGGCGGGTGCGCTCGACGATGGGCCGGGCGAGCGCCTCCAATTCGGCCCGGGTGAGCGTGTGGGAAAAGCTGCGGCCGCCTTCGAGAAACGGAAGTTCGATGCGTGTTTCGTCGGCAAAAGAAAGTGCGTGCTTCGCGGCGATGGCGACTTCGCGGAGTCGTGGGCCGGGCTCGACGCCGGCAAGTTCTGCGAGGTGGGCGATGATTGCGGAGTCGATGTCATCTCCGCCGAGTCGTGTATTTCCGTTGGTGGCGAGGACTTGGAAGACGCCTTGATTCAGCTCCAGAATCGAGATGTCGAAGGTCCCTCCTCCAAAATCATACACCGCGATTTTGCTGCGGTCCTTGAGTCGATCCAGTCCGTAGGCGAGTGCCGCGGCGGTGGGTTCGTTGACGATGCGTTCGACGGTCAGTCCTGCCAGTTCGCCGGCTTTTTTGGTCGCGCTGCGTTGCGCATCATTAAAGTACGCGGGGACCGTGACGACGGCGCGAGTGATTGGCTGCGCGAGAACGCGTTCAGCCTCGGCTTTAAGCGCAGCGAGAATGAGCGCGGCTATTTCCTCCGGCGGAAGTTGACGTTCGTGGACTGCGATGCGTGCAGGCTCGCCGGGCTTTCCTGCGAGGCGGTATGCGACGTCATCCGCTTCTTCGCCGATGCGACGGCCCATGAAGCGCTTAACGGAATATACCGTGTTCGCCGGGTCCAGCGCGCGCATCCGCTGCGCCGCGCGGCCGACAATCGGCGCTCCGTTTTTCGGAAAATGGACGACGGACGGAACCAAACGCTCGCCATCTGCGTCTGCGAGTAAAATTGGGAACCCAGCCTCCATCGCTCCGATGAGCGAATTGGTAGTGCCGAGGTCGATTCCGACGATGATTTCTGACATGCCTCCCAGCGTGGGGGAAAGAGGCGCTCAAACTCCAGCTTGAACCGAGGCGTGGGATTACGAATGATAAAACGCAAGCGTGTTGATTTCGCGACACACCATGTCCTGACCCACGCCCTGCGACCACTCACCGCTCACAAGTTACCACGGCATCAGCCGCCGATTTTGAGGCTGGTCTGGTCGTTCGGGACGGTCAGGTCCTCGCCTCCTCCGGGCTTCGGGCCATTGCCATCGGGGCTTTCGACAGGAGTGATTTTGAGGTCGAATTGCTTGTTTGCGCGGGAGACACGGACGGTGATGGGTTCGTCGGTGAAGATATAGAACGAGGCATTCAAGACGTCTTCGGGGGAGGTGATTTTCCACTCGCCCACTTGCAGGAGCACGTCGCCGGCCCGCAGCCCGCCCGCGTAGCCTGGACCGTTGAGCCGCAGGTTGCGGACGCGAGCGGTGCTGCCTCCTTCCGGAGCGTCGGTGAGGCGGACATCGGCTCCCAGCCAGCCTTGCCGGACGCGGCCATGGTGGAGGAAGTCGGTATAGACTTTTTGAGTCGCTTCGCCGGGAAGCGCAAAGAGTCCCATGCCGTTTTCGAGTGTGCTGATGATGACGCCGACGACTTCGCCTTTTGCGTTGAGAAGCGGCGCACCGCCCTGCCCGCGCTGGACGGCTGCTGTCGCGCGAAGGTGGCGAGCGGCGAAGAACCGCCCGCCGTGGCCCATGTCGAAACCGGAAACGACGCCGAAGCTCGGCGAAAGCGGAAATTCGAGCGGATACCCGATGGCGATGACCATCGCGCCGATGCCCATTTGGCTTGCTTTTCCGAGACGCAGGAAGGAAGTGGGCCGGTCGGATTCGGCTTTCAGAATGGCGATTCCGCTGCGCTGGTCGGCAAGGAGTCTGCGGACGGGAAGCCGCTCAGTTCCTTGGATGGCGAAGATTTCCTCCGTTTCCCCACCGACCGCGAAGCTCGTAATGAGGATGCCGTTCGGCTCGATATAGAAGCCGGTGCCGGCAATGGGGCCGGGGAAGGGGCCGGCGGTGTCTTCCGCCTCGATACGGACGACGGCGTTGCGCGACCGCTCGAAGAGGGCCTGTACCTCTCCAGA
>JAYSTZ010000497.1:0-3333 GCA_043719365.1 Verrucomicrobiaceae bacterium
CCGCGCCTCGATGTAACGCGGCGCCGCCGCATCGTCGCCCGTGAGCGTGTTGCCGTAATTCCCCTGCGGCTCGATGAGCCACCCGCGCTGCCCGATGGAAACCAGCGCCGCGCCGATGGAAGCATCGCCGTGCGGGTGCAGCTTCATCGTCGCGCCGACGACGTTCGCGACCTTGTGAAAGCGCCCGTCATCCATGTCCCAAAGCGTGTGCAGCACGCGCCGCTGCACCGGCTTCAGCCCGTCATCAATGTGCGGCACCGCGCGGTCGAGGATGACGTAGCTGGCGTAATCGAGGAACCAATTCCGGTAGCTCTGCGCCAGCGGAGCCTGCTCATCCTGCACCTTCTCGCCCTCCTTGCGCCTCGGAGCGATGGCCTCCGCCTGTACCTCCGCAGGCGCATCGCCCGCACCATTCCCATTCGTCTCTGGCGTTGCGGCAGCCGGCTCAGTCTCCGCAGGCACATGTGCACCCTCCAAAGGCAGTTCCGCCTGATCGCTGGCGATCGGTTTCTTCGATGGTTTGTCGGTGGGCTTTTTCTTGGGCATCTATCTATTGGGAATTGAGAGCGGGCAGGAATCCACGCGTTTTCAGGTGTGATGAAGCCCTTCTTTGATGCGGCGGTATCGCTGCTCGAAGGCAACCTCGCCACCTTCCATTACGTCGCAGATAGTTCGGCGCACATCGTCCTCTTGAAGACCGCCTTGAGCGGCAGCGCGTGTTTGTCCCGAACGGGATTCTAAGGCGACCACCAGTTCTGCATCTCCGTTGACCACGATGTTTGCATTGTGGGTCACCACGATGATCTGCCTCTTGGGTTTGTTCTCGATGAGCTGCCGCGTGACCAAGTTGTAAATCAACTGGTTGTCGAGATCGTCTTCCGGCTGGTCCAACAGAATTGGTTCCGAACAGTGGGAGAGCAGGAAAGCTAGAAGAGCAGCTGTTTTCTGCCCCGGAGACCCTTGGGAGATGGGGCGGAACGAATCGGTTTCGCGCGGGCGATATTGGACCTGTAACGTATCCTCAGGAAACCATAGGTCCAGATTGTCTAAGTCCTCAGGCTGCACCTTCGTTTCGAGATGCCGGACAAACCAGCCGCCCAAGCCGTCACCTGCTCCAGCCACTCCCGACGCGATTCGTTGGGTGCGAGCCTTCACATCTTGCAAACATCTCTCGAAATCTGGAGCCGGCGTGAATTCACCTCGGTAACATGACGCCAGCAGTCCTCCGAGCGGATCGAACGAAAGAATCTGCTCATCCAATCCTCCATCCCGGCGGATCACCTCGCGATATTTCAGGACGGCATCTTCATGGTCGCCATACGGAACGACATCAACACGAACAAACGCGTTGTTCTGCAAGACAGACTTCAGAAACGCGGTCCTTCTTTGGGTTAATTCTCGGCGAAGCTTGGCGATGCGTTCCACCGCGTCAGTCCGTTCCTTCTCCAAAGTCACCAACTCCGCCCTCCGGCTCTCAAACGCCTTGAGTTGTGTTTCGAGCGTCCGTTTCTGATCCACACGATCTCCAAACTCTTTCGGGTCTTGGACCCCTTGCGCATGAAGCTGCTGAGCCAGTCCATCGTAAGATGCCTTCGCTGCTGCAACTCGATCGCGCCACGGCGATGCTCCGGAAAATTGAGTCCAATCCAAAGCGATGTTGCGAGCAGTTGTCGCGAGAGCCCTCATCTGTTCCGCCACGCCTTTGAATTTCTCTTCAAGCTTCACAGCCTCGGAGAGAACGTCCAAATCGGTAGTTTCATCGAAAAGCGTGGTATCGAAGGTAGACAGGCTGATTTCCGCCGCGAGCGCATCGATTTTGTCAGGCAAGTCGTTAGCCTCACCAGCCCATTTTCCGATCTGCTGCATCTGACCACTCGCCCGCTGATACGCATTCAAAATCTCTTGGTTTCCAGCCGCCTGCAGCACCTCCAGTTTGCGGTTCACGTCTGCCAACTCGCCTTGCAAGCGATTCTCCTGCTCCAGTGATGTTCGAATCTCTCGGATCCTCGTAGAAAGCCCCTTCAACTTTTCACGCTCTTCCGCCCAACGCTGATCCCACTCGATCCGACTTACCGATGAATCTTGATCGATGATCTGCAGCAGTGCGCTGGGCGTGCCTGCCAGCTCAAAGATTTGTTTTTGGCTGTAGATGCGAACAGGAAAGCGTGAAGTGATGTCACCTTGTGCTGCCTTCCAACCGCCCGTCCCATCGTCTTCCTCAATCTCTGGGAGACTCCCGTTCCGGGTGAAGTTGACGCGATAGCGCTGGCCGTCTTTGCGGTAAATCAGGCTGAGCCTTGTATCTGCCGTTTGAAGTCCTCCCGCTGCACGCCCCTGCCAGACAGCCCCATACTTTTTATGGAACTCCCTATCCAGTTCTTCGGGCGGCTTCAGTTCGCCATCACGACGCAACACGATGCGCATGAATTCCAGCAATGTTGATTTGCCAGTTCCACGCGCACCGATGAGGCCGTTCATCCAAGGGTTGAACTCAAAAACAAATGGCGCTGGCCTTCCGATGAACTGAGCTTTGTCGATCTCAAACCGCTCAATCACGAAGCTGGCTTTCGCGTCGTTCGGATTGCCGGCAGTCTGATCCGATCTGCGCAGGCAAAGTTCGCCATCGAGCAAAGCCAAGCGGAGCCCTTCGATGTCCGGCTTGCTCATCTTCACCCAAGTAAACTGGTTCCCAATCGACGCTGGTTTGTGTGAATCCGAGCCGAGCACTTCCGAGAACCGCTTTGCACATCCGATCAAGGCTGGTGGAAGAGGACTGGCCATCGTCTTCCGCTCCCAAGCGAAGATGTCGCGGTGTTCAACCAGACGGCAAAGAGTTTTGTGGTCTTCCAGCCAAAGTGCGTTCTGCGGGTCGTCGACATGGGCAGGAATAACCCGCGCACCTTGTTTGACCGCGATTTCCAAAATCGCTTCCAAGCTCCGGCCACAACGCGCGCCATCATCTCCCCACGAGTCAGTGTAACCGCACGATCTAACGAGCCCCGCTACATCCGACGTGCTCTTGCATGGATCGAGAAGCAACAGCACGTGGATGCCGCCATTCGCCGCGAGCTCGACGCCAGGGAAGAGCGCGAGTTCACGGAAATCAGTTTGCGTCCGCAGCGCCTCGTGAGCCGATTTCAGCGAATCAATCCATTCGCCGGAGTTGTGATCGGTAACAGCGACCGCGTCGAAGCCGGCTCGCATGAAATCGAGCAACCATTCTTCGGGGCTGCGCAACTTGAGGGTAGCGTCGCCTCGACCGTAGTCATTCGACTTCGGCGTGTGCGTGTGAAAATCAAATTTCCACCATTTCGACCCGGGAAACTGTGCCGT
>JAYSTZ010000498.1:0-3331 GCA_043719365.1 Verrucomicrobiaceae bacterium
CACGAAACGCTGCGCGCAATCTTCCTCGGTAACTTCATTGTCCGCGCAGACGACCTGAGTCTTAAAACGCCGCGGCACCCCGGCGCGCAGCGCGTACCGATGGAGACTTACTGAACCCATTACTTGCGCCGGTGGGGTGCTGGTTCCCGTTCCTGCATCCGTCGGCGCTGCGCCGCTGCCGAAGAATGCTCCGAGGTCGAAGCTGGTGGGAGGGATGAACTCGGGCGCTCCGGCTTCGCCATCAGCCTCAGTTCCGCCTTCCGGTTGCGGGGCGTCGTGTGTTTGCAGAGCAAAGAACGCAATCTGCCCGGCCTTATCCACTTCGCCGACGCCGGCTAGGCCCTCGCCGAACCGCAGCGCCACGGTCGCACTGCTGGCCTTGGCATACTCGGTTTGGATCGCGTTGATCTTTTGTCCGGCGAGATCGAGGCCCGTCTGCGTCTCGGCATCGGCGAGAAAGACGTAGCCGAAATTCAGCGCCTCCGGCAGGGACTTGGCCTGCGCCCGGCCTTGCAACCGCCGATGCACGCGCAGGATTCGTCCGACAAGCTGCACTCCGAATTCCGGGTCGCGGCTCGCCCGCATCGAAACCAGCGTGAAGGCCCGCGGCGCGTCGAAGCCGAGGGCCACGGCCATCTTAAAGACCAGCACCTCGCGCCGTTCGTCATTGGCCAAAGCGAGTAAGTCACCATCCGGCTCCTCCGCGGTATGAATGGCGATTTGCTCATCCGTGAAACCCATCCGCAGCAGGCGAGCCTTCAGTTTCTCCACGCTTTTTTCCGCCGAGTCCGCCTGCACGAGCAGCAGCGGAACCAGCGGCACCTTCATTTCCGCCAGGGTCTGCTTGAGCTTGCGATGGGCCGCCACGCCATCGCGCAAGGCCGTGCCTTGCAGGTCCACCAGCGCGCGCTTTTCCGGATCCACAAAGTAAGCCGCGCACTTCACACCCATCTTAATTAGCCCCGCATGCACCGCATCCGCCCGGCTCACGCGGATGCGCTGCAGCTCGGCGATACCCATCGCCTTCTCAAAGTCCTTCACGTCGGCATCGTCCGGTGTGGCCGTGATTAGGATGGTGTATTCCGGCTTCAGCACTTCCCGGAAAAACTTCGCCGCCAGCGTGCCCTCTCCGAAACCGTGATGCGCCTCATCCACCACCACCCCGATGCGCAGACCTTGCTCGCGCAGGGTTTCAATCAGCGTGTCAATGGATGGGTTGGTGTCCCCTTCCTTGCGCACGTTGCGCTTGTCCTTCACCCGCGTCGCCACCGTCTGCCATGTCGTCACAAAGACATCGCCCCGGCGGCTCATCGCCGCCGCACGGTCATCCGCCAGCTCGCGCAGGCGCAGCCCGTGGAATTGCTCGCGCAGAAACGCCGCCGTCTGCCCCACCACCCCTTTGAAGGGCGCAAACCAAAACCACACCACGCTCTCCTCGTGACTGAAACGCTCCACGATGGTCCCCGCCATGAGTGTCTTGCCCGCACCGGTCGGCGCTTCGATGAGCAGATAGCCATTGTGATTCACAGCCATCGCGCGGCTGACGGCATCGGCTCCGGCGGCATCCAGCAGCCCCTTGGCTGTGAGGAAAAGTAAGACCCCGCTGTTCACGGCGTTGTCTTGGAAAGCTCGCAGGGTCTTGGTGCTCATGGCTTCATCCTTTCAGGCCAAAGCGCCGCGCCAGACTCTCGGGTATCGCCTCGTGCTGCACATGCCCGGCGCGGATGTGCTGGCGCAGCGTTTCCGGCTGCCACGAATAGACGATCACCGCGGCGCTGGCCTTGACTGCTTTGCGCAAGGCCGGGACGAGCGCGGTGGCAAAACGCGGCACATAAATCAGGGCGCTTTCGTCGTCCCCTGCCCGCAGGAAATCCGTCGCGGCATAAGGTTCCAGCGTCTCCCGGTGGAACATCTGCAAAGCCGTCCACACCTGCTCATGCTCGATCTCCACCAGCCGCCCCGCCGCGATTCGGCGGCAGCGCAGATAGGCAAAATCGCCGCCAAGTCCTATTGCATTACCGTAGCCTTCGATGACCCGCTGCACGCGCTTGGCGCAGACATCGCGGCAGATGTTCTTGTCCGGCTCGCCGTTCGTCGCCTCAGAGTTTGAGACTAGGATGAACCGCCGCCGCCCCTCGGCCCCGTCGGTCCGGTTACACTCCAGAACGGCTTGCGCCGTGGTTCCCGATCCGGCGAAAAAATCCACGACAAGATCATCCTTCGCGGATGCTTGGCCGACGAGCGCACGAATGAGCGATGGCGGCTTGGGGTGATTGAAAGCCTTTGTCCCCAGGATGGCATTGATCGCATCCGTGCCCTCCCCACCGCGCTCGCTGCGCATTAGCTCCACCTGCTCGTCCAACTTATCGTAGAGGTAATCAATCTCCTCTTTCTTGCCCGCGATCCAACTGCTCACCGGAGCCACGAGCTTCTTCTTGCGTTTCAAGTAATCCTTCCGCGACGGTCTGCCGGGCGCGATGGGCTTGCCGACCCAGAATTCCAGATCGGGCAGGTCTTCGCGCAGCAAAGGGGTCTTCTTCTTTGGCAGCATCGGACCTTTGCCAGCGCGGATGGCTTTCTTCAAATCTTCGAGCGTGTCCCATTGCATCACCTCGGACGGCTTGCAGGCGGAGAAGTAGATTTCCTTTTTCCGCATTAGCTCCTCAATCGTCTCCGCGCGGAGCTTGGTGCCGGGCTTGACCCGCTTCTCCGTGGCATAGGCCCACACCCGCTCGGGATCGCAGGGATACCAATAGCCCGTCGCTGTGTCTTGAATCGGGTAATAGAGATTCTCCCGTTCGATGAGTGTCTTGGCGCAGGTTAGCGGCTGAGGCGTCCAATCACCTTCGGGATCGTTATCCTGGTTTCGATAGTCATCGAGTAGCAGCACCTTGCCGCCAAACTGGAACTGCGGATTGCCATAAACAAGGACATGCTCATGCACCTGGCTGAGGTTTCCGCCCGCGTCATTCGCCGAGTCCTTGGTCCGCCAGACGAAACTCCCGACCCGCCGTCCCGGCATCACTTTATCCAACAGCATCTCCAGCTTCGCCCGGCTCTCGTCATTGATGCAGACGAGCAACACCCCATCCTCCCGCAGAAGGTCGCGGGCGATGATGAGCCGCTGGTAAAGAAACTCGATCCATGTCGAGAAACGCCACGAGTCATTCTCGTCCACGAAGCGGTCGTTATAGACAAAGTCCTTCTTCCCCGTGTTGTAGGGCGGATCAATGAGGATGCACTTCACCCGCCCGGCGTGAGTCATGCGCAGGTAGCGCAGCGCGTCGAAGTTATCCCCCTCGATGATGAGATTCCGCCACGGCGCAGGGCC
>JAYSTZ010000499.1:0-7920 GCA_043719365.1 Verrucomicrobiaceae bacterium
GTGATGGTCGGCGCAGTGGTGGGATCGATCAGCGATTCCATGGCACCCGCGGCGACGTGGTTGGTCGGCATTTCGCCTGTGAGCCTTCCGTTTTATGCCGCAGGAAGCCTGCTCTCCATCGCAGAACTTCCTGTGACGGTTGCGCGCGCGGTGCCCCGGGCCTTCTACTTCTGGCTGTTCGTCGGCGGGCTCTCGGCGTTGTGGAGCATCGCCCGGTTGCGGTCGAGCCGGGTGGCGATGGCAAAGACCGTTCTGACCGCCCCTTTGCCGGGCGAAAGACAGTAATATCTCCACCGTTGCACTCGCGGGCGGGGTCGCTACAGTCGCGACCACATTTTTTCATGAAATCATTTGTCTCCGTGTTGTTGGCTCTAGGATTGAGCGCGGCCTCTTTAGTCGCACAAACTCCTGCGGGTGCTCCGCCACCAAAAGCTCCTGTCGCTGCGCCCGCCGCGCCTGCGGCCTCGGGTAAAGAGCAGGCCGTCACCCGTATCAACGGGCCTGGACCGGCCGCAAAGGCAGGCGCACAGTTGAAAGCGGGCTACATTCCCGAGGAGAAAAAAGAGCCGATGAATCTGTGGAAGATTCTGGAAAAGGCGGGCTGGATCTTGATCCCGCTCGGCATCATGAGCTTCCTCACGGTGATGCTCGTGATCGTTTTTTTGCTCACGTTGCGCCGCTCGGCGATCATGACTTCGCATTACATGAACACGGCGGATGTGCTGCTGAAAAAACGCGACTACCTTGGGCTGCTCGCGATTTCGAGCCGGCACAGCGAGGCCGTCGCGGGTGTCGTTCAGCGGACGCTGGACTTCGCAACGAAGAACCCCGGTGCGAGCTTTGATGTAGTGAAGGAAGTCGCGCAGAGCGAGGGCAGCGCGCAGGCTTCGGCGCTCCAGCACAAGGTGACGTACCTCGCCGACATCGGCGCGATTTCGCCGATGGTCGGACTGCTTGGCACGGTATTCGGAATGATCGAGAGCTTCGGCAGTCTCGGCACCGGCAACGTGTCGCAGAACCGCGATTGGGCGATGGCGGACGGCGTAGCGCAGGCACTCATCGCCACGGCGTGCGGTCTCGCAATCGGCATCACAGCGTTCGCGGCTTACGCGTATTTCCGCAACAAAGTGCAGAGGCTCATCTCCGACCTCGAAGTGGCCAGCTCGCACGTCATTGGGCTCATCGCTTTGAACTACAACAAGAAGCGCGAGGCGACCCGCGCTTCAATGGATGATGAATTTTAGTCGGCCATGAAGTTTCGCAACCGCTCTGAACCGCATGTCGTCGGCTTTCAAATCGCGCCGATGGTGGACGTCCTGCTCGTCCTCCTGTGCTTCTTCATTCTCACGTGGAATTTTGCCCGCAAGGAAATGGAGCTCGATGTCAAAGTGCCCGCCGCTGAGAACGGCCGCGAGCCTTCGCTGGAAGTGAACCAGAGCGTCGTGAACATCAAGGCCGACGGCGAGATCGTGATGAGCGCAAAAACCGTCACCTACGAGGATTTCCAGACGCGCATGCAGGATGCGGCGCGCTCGAATCCCGACTACTCCATCATCATCCGCGGCGATAAAGCCACGCCGTATGAGTATATCGCGAAGGTGCTCGATATTTGTAATGGTGCGGGCATTTGGAACATCGCGTTGCCAGTCTCCAAGGCCGAATGAAACACCGATCCCTCGCTCCATGGTTTGCCGCGCTCGCCGTGGCTGGTTTTAGCGCACACGCGCAGAATGATGTGCTGAAGCCGTTCCGGCCAGCGGAAGAAATCCCCAAGGGAGTGCCTACGAAACCTGCAAAACCGATCGGCGATGGGGCCGAGGAGATCCCGAAAGCACTCCCTATCAAACGCCCGCCTGTGGCACCCGCTACGCCGGCACCCCGTGCAAATCCCCGCACCCTCACCGCGCCCGAGCCGGAAGGAGACATCGTAATTCGCCCAAGCGGAACCCCGACCTCGCCCGACCAGGTGCAACTCCAGTACGCGGACGGTTACTTCACGCGCAAAATGTATCGCGAAGCGGCTCCCGAATATGAGCGCTACCTCGAGCAGTTCGCGCGGACAGCCTCCGCAGACCGGCAGGCCGCGTATTATCGCCTCGGAGAATGCTACCGGAATACGGGGGCCATCAATAACGCGAAGGCAAACTATGAGACGCTGCTCGGCGCATATCCCGATGGTGAGTTCGTAGGCTACGCTGCCTACCGGCTCGCGACGATTCTTTACGAGGAAAAGGATTATCGTGCAGCGCTGCCGATCTATCGCCGTGCATCTGTCCGGCTCCGGCAGCCGACGCTCATCGTTGCATCGAAGTTTTTTGTGGGCCGCTGCCTGGAAGCATCCGGGCAAAAAACCGAAGCCCGCACGACGTATGAAGACGTCGCCACTGTCGCCAGCGGCAATCCTTATCAGGACGCGAGCCGTCTTTCGGTTGGGAGATTGTTGTCCGAGGGAAACCGCAAGGACGACGCGCTCAAATGGCTCATCCCGCTCGCAACCGAGACGCCCAATCCGCAAATCAAAGCCGAGACTTCCGCTCGGATCGGCTTGCTCCAGCTTGATCTGGGGAAAATTGAGGACGCGGAGCGTAGTATCAGCACCGCACTTGCGATGCCCGACATGGGGCCCTGGCGCGACGATTTGAGCGCCGCGCTTTACCAACTGCTCTACGAGAAAAAAGACTACAAAGGAGTCATCGAGAAGTTCGCGGCGGACGGTGGTGCCAAATCCCTCAAGCTCGATACGCGGCTTCGCGTTCTCGTTCTCGTCGGCCGCTCCAATAGCGAGCTCGGCCAGAAGCCCGAAGCGTTGAAGATCTACGAGCAGATCATCGCTGACTTTCCCGCGACGACGCAGAGCCGCGATGCGGCGTTTGCCCGTCTCAACATCCTCTACGATGCTGATGACCAGAGGCTGATCGACGAGCTGAACAAATTCCTCACCGAGAACCCCACCGCCCCGCAAGTGGAGAGCGTCTCGCTGATGAAGGCCGAGGTGCTCTTTGTAAAAGGCGACTACGCCAGCGCCGCGCCCATTTACCAGGTGCTCGTCGAAAAGGGGAAGAAGCTTGCTCCGGCGCTGCTCGGCGAATGCCTATTCCGGCTCGGAGTCTGCCGCTCACGCACGCAGGAATACGACAAGGCCGAAGCAGCCTTCACCCGATTCCTCAAGGAGTTTTCCGGGCACGCGAAGACCGCGACCGCACTCGCCGAACGTGGTGATGCACGGAAGCAACTCAAACAATACAGCACCGCGCTGAAAGATTTCGAAGAGCTCACCACGAAGCATCCCAAGGCAAAAGAGCGCGAGTTTGGTCTGGAAAATCTTGCCCTCATTCACAGCCAGCTTGGCGACAACGCCAAAATGGCCCAGACATTCGAAATCCTTTTGCGCGACTATCCCGAAACTCCGGCGAAGGCGAAGGCCTGCCATTGGGTCGGGCAGGCTGCCATGGAGGCGAAGGATTACAAAAAGGCCATCGCGTTTTTCCGCAAGGCCCGCGAGGCGGACGAAAAGCTCTATTTCGATCGCGACACACTCGCCGTGATCGTGTGCGCTTACAATCTCGACGACTGGGCGGTGGTGGAGGAGGAAATCGCGCTCTATAAAAAGCGCGAGGGCAAAACCGACATCCCCACGGAAATCGTCCGCGGCCTTGCTCAGAGCCAGTACAAAAGCGGCTCGTTTGAGAAAGTGGAGCAGTTCATTCCGGGGATTATCTTGAAGAAGGAGGCCACACCGGACGACTACATTCTCCTCGCCCGAGCGCGGGTGAAACTTGGAAAATTCAAAGACGCAGTGGATAGCTACAGCAGCTTCCTCACGGTCGTAAAAGATCCTGTCCCGCGTGCCGGAGGACTGCTCGAAAAGTGCGACGCTCAAATCAAAGGTGGGATGCTCGACGAAGCGCGCAAGACGGCCGAGGAAGGACTCTCGTTTGCGCCCGAGGGCAAGGCGAATGGCGAATTCCGTCTGCGCGCCGGAGAGATCGAGTACACGCGGAAAAACTATCTGGCTGCGCTGAAGATATTTGAAGGACTTCTCGCTACGCTTCCTGATGATGAAGATGTGACGCCACGCGCGATCGAACGCGCGATCGACTGCCACAAGTTTCTGAGCAACGACACCGAGGTGAAGCGACTGGAAAACTTGATGCGAAGCCGCTTCCCAGAGTACCTCCAAAAGAAAAATAAGGCGCGCTAAAGCGCGGCCGCTTCTCCCATGACCCTTCGCCCGCGACTCCCGTTTGCCGGGCTTGTCTTGGGCGCGATTGCGGGAATTCTCAGTGCGGAATGCTGCCCGGTCCCGTCGTCTTGGGCGCTTGTTGTGTCATGCATCTTCGGCATTGTGACATGGAGGTGGCCGCGAACCTGGACCGCGATTCTGTTCACGGCGGCTGCGTTCTTTTTTCTCCACACGATCCGCTTCCTCGAAAGCCCGGCGCATCAACTCGCGCTGGAATTTGAGGGCAGTAAAACCATTGATGTCGAAGGCATCGTGTGGGACGAACCCCGCACTCTGGAGGAGGGGGAATCCACATTTCTCCTGCGGGCAACGGTCCTCGGTGAGACCCTCCGCGACGCGGGATTTATCCGCGTTCGAACTGTCGGCGAGACTCCTGGATGCGGAGATCGCGTGCGCATTCGCGGAGTCGCCCATCCGCCCCGACCGCCCCGCAACCCTGCGGAGTTCGACCAAGCGAAATGGAGCGCGCGGCAAGGCATCGGACTGGAGCTCCGATGCGAAGCACCGCAAGACGCCGAAATCGTAGCCCGCGCTGAAGGACGCGCCGCCACACGGGCCGCGACCAATGCCCGCGTGTGGATACGCGGGCAACTCGCAGCAGGGATTCCAGGCTCGGTGGATGAAGTCGCGTTGATCGAAAGCATGGTCCTTGGAGTGAACGCGGAAACGCCCGTAGAGATGCGCGACCTTTTCCAAAAGACCGGCACACTTCACTTGCTCGCGGTGAGTGGTCTGAATGTCGCGATGCTCGCGGGCATCGTGCTGAAATTGCTCAAGACATTCCGCGTTCACCACACCCCCGCGGTCGTAATCACCATCCTTTGTCTTGCGGGATACGCGCTGGTCACGGGGCTCAGCCCGAGTTGCACGCGAGCCGCGATCATGGCTGCGTTTCTTCTTTCCGCGCCGTGTTTCGACCGCAGCGCCAGCGCGCTCAACAGCCTTGCTGCGGCCGCATTCACATTGCTCGCGTGGGATACGAACCAGCTCTTTTCCGTCGGCTTTCAGCTCTCGTTTGTCATCGTGCTCGTCATTTTCCTCGTGGCGGGCCGCGTGCAGGATTGGGTCGCGCCTTGGGCGAACCCGGATGAATTCATTCCGCGTGAATTGTGGAGTCCTGCGCAGCGATTGCGCGTCTGGATATGGCGCGCGTTTGCGGCCGCAGTCGGCGTGAATCTCGCCTCGTGGGTCGGTTCGCTGGTTTTCATGGCCGGCTATTTCCACCTCATTTCGCCCGCTTCCATCCTGGCAAACTTCATAGCCGTTGTTCTCGCGTTTTTCGTCCTCGCGCTCGGGATTGCGTCGATTCTTGCGGCGTTTGTGCAGCCTCTTTCGATCCTCTTTAATCATGCGAACGTCTTGTGCGCGGGCGCGCTCCTGAAGGTCATCGCGGCGTTCGCGACAATTCCGGGAGGCTATGTCTATGTGGAGCTTCCGCATCGTAGTCCGGCTCCCGCGTGCGAGCTCACGGTTCTCGATATGAATGAAGGCGCTGCAACCCATGTTCGCTCCCGTGGTGCCGATTGGCTCATCGATGCAGGTGCGCTTCGCGATTACTCGCGCACGCTTATGCCGTATCTTCGTTCACGCGGGATCAATCGTCTCGGAACGCTGCTCCTCACTCACGGCGACGCGTCGCACATCGGAGGGGCGGTCCCGCTGCTACGCGAATTCGAGCCGCTCAACTGGATCGAAGGCCGCCCCGTGGATCGCTCGCCTACACGGCGTTTGCTCCACGCCGCGCTCAATGAGCGTAACATCGGGCGTTCATTCTGTGCCGCTGGCGACCGGTGGAAACTGGGCGCCGAGTCCGAGGTTCGCGTCCTCTTTCCTCCGGCTGATTTGGATCGCTCGCTTGCGGATGATCAAGCCGTGGTCCTTCTCATCACGAGCTGTGGTCGCCGCGTGTTGCTGATGTCGGACGCGGGATTCTTCACCGAGCAATGGCTCATGGAGCACGAGCCAGAACTCCGCGCCGATGTCGTGATCAAGGGCTGGCACGATCGTGAAAAAGCGGCGGCGGCGGATTTCATCGTTCAAGTTGCGCCGCGCCTCGTCATCGCGGGAGCACCGGACTTCGGGACACGCGCCGAGGCGCTCGACGCTTGGGCCGACGCACTGCGTGAAAAGGGGATTACGCTTTTCAGCCAGACGGAAACCGGCGCTGTGCGAATCGAAATCCGCAGCGACGGCACGCTCAAAGCGACATCGCAAATTCCTGGAACGCCGGACTTCCTACTCCCTGCGCATCCAGCGAATTAGCATATCCAGCTCGCGGGCGCTGAGCCGGCTACTTTCGCCGAAAGCAGGCATGCGGTCGTTGCGCTTGCCGTAGAAATTGTCGTGTGCGGGATTTTTGAGGAATTCACGGAGCCACTCGGCGCTGCCGTATCCCTCGAATGTCGGGCCGGTGCCGCCTTTGATTGCACGCCAGGCGTGGCAGTCGGTGCAGTCGAGCGTGATGTCAGTGAGAAGCTTGCGGCCTTCTTCGATGAGCGCTGCGTCTTTGCTGTCCGCGCCGCTTTGCGCGGGGAGTTTCGCTTCGGCGCTGATCGCCATCACCATCTTATCGAGCTGCGCTTTTTCTTCGGCGCTGTAGGCCGGGATGTCGTCGAGGATGATGCGGACCATCTTGCTCTTTTTGCCGCCGTCCTTCGGCTTCACAAAATGCGTGTTGCCAAAAAACTTGTCGGTCTCGATCTGTTTCGGATCGAGGAAGCCGTGGAGCCAGTCGCGCGAGCCGAAACCAGCGAGGTCCGGAGCGCTGGCGCGGTCCTTCAGTGGCTGGCCCAGTCCATCGTGGCCGTTGTAGGCGTGGCACGTTGCGCATTGCGATGCGAAGAGCCGCGGGCCTTGCGTAATCGGGTCGTCGCGGAGCAGTGCAAGTGCGCCTTCCATGGGAATGCCGTCGCGCTGTTTAGCGAGAACCACTGCGCGGCTGGCGTCTTTTTGCGCCTGTTGCACGGCGGCTTTGAAATGCGGGTCGTGGCTGTCTTTGTTAAACGCGACGGCGGTGAGATATCCAAATCCAGCGAGGCTGAGGACCATCACGAGAATGTTGAACGCGTGCCCAATTTTCCAACGCCCAAGGATCGGCATCAGCATGAGCAGCCCGAACACGAGTCCCGGAATAATGAGCGACGCAACCGTGAGCCCGTATTCGCCAAACGGACCGTCGGGCGCGAACGGCTTCAGCTTTAGGAACTGGAAGAGGAACATGAAATACCAGTCCGGCCGCGCCGCGCTGTATTGCTCGGCGGGGTTTGCCGGAGCACCGAGGGCCGCGCCTTTAAAGAACCACACCAGCGCGAGCACGGCGACCATCACGATGCAGCAGGCGACGGAGTCCATGAGCACCTGGTCGGGGAAAAACATGGAGTCCCTCTTTTTCTTCGGCAGCTTCGGCGTCAGCCCGTGTTTCCGGAACAGCGCGACGTGCGCGACGATGAGCCCCACGAGCATCGCGGGCAAAACTCCCGCGTGCAGCGCGAAGAACCTCGTCAGCGTGTGATGCCCGTAGTTCGCATCGCCCACGACCGTGCGCTGGAGCCCATCGCCGACCACAGGCACGTTGCCGATGAGGTTCGTCACCACCTTTGTGGACCAATACCCGCGCTGGTCCCACGGCAGCAGATAGCCGGTGAGCGAGATGCCCAGCGTCAGCATCAGCAGCCCGA
>JAYSTZ010000500.1:0-7915 GCA_043719365.1 Verrucomicrobiaceae bacterium
AGAGCGCATGGGCTTCGGCGCGAGCGAGCCATCGAACATGGCCGCCGCGCCCGCGTTGAGCGAAGCGCAGAAGATCGACGCGCTGATCGCCTATGTCGCGCACCTGCAGGGCGCGGTATTCATCCGCAATGGCAGCGAGTACGGCCCAGCCAAGGCCGCGGAGCATTTGCGGTTGAAGCGCGAGAAGGCGGGCGATCGCGTGAAGACTGCGGACGATTTCATCCGCCTGTGCGCCTCGCACTCCTATCTCTCGGGCGAGGCCTACCTGATCCGGTTCGCCGACGGCCGCACGCGCACACGTCGCCATCCGGATCGGCGACAAGTTGCCCAGGGTCGTTGGGGTCGAGGTTGTATTTCTTCCACCACGCCTCAAGCTGTGAGGTATCCTCCGCGGAAAGTGCAGAGCTAACCTGCGCGGGTGCCTGGTCTGTCGTTACGGTGGCCTCGGGTAATGCCTGGGTTGATTCGACGACAGTCGTCTCCTGCTTCCCGCACGATGCGAGTGCGGCGGCGAGCGCCAAGAGCAGAAGTGATGAAAATTTCATGAGTGCTACCAATACGCAGGGTTGCTCCGTGTGCAATCCCCACATTCAAATATTATTTGCCGGATTCTGACGGCGTCCTCTATTAATGGGAACGAAAAGCCACCCTCAGTGCGCTCATTATGGGCTCAAACGAGAGTCCGGAGACCCACTTTCATGGCTGATAAAAATAACTTTTAGATGCGGTGTCGCGATTGTCATGGCGTTTTTGTCACGTCGGAAAACAGGGCGTAGTAGCGGTTCGCCATTTCGGAAATGGCGAACTCCTTTTCCATGTGCAGTCGAGCGGCCTTGCCCATGTCCTCGCGGATTGTCGGATTATTTACGAGTGCGATCAGCGCATCTGCAAACGCCTGCGCGTCGGCGCGAGGGCATATCCGTCCTGTGACGCCGTCGATGACGAGTTCGCGTGCGCCTCCATGATCCGTCGCGACGACCGGCAGACCTGCGGCGCATGCTTCAAGGAGCGCGTTCGGGCATCCCGCTGGCTCCGAGATCATCGCGAAAATATCGAGCCCGCCGAGGAACGACGGCATATCTGCGAGCTCGCCCATCCATTCCACGGGAAGCCCCGCAGCCAATTCTCGTAACTCGGTGGCGTGTGAGGGGGAATCGCGCTCGGGGCCGCCGGCGATGCGCAACACGAACGGCGGCATCTGCGGCGCGGCGAGACGAATTGCGGCGAGCAAGTCGCCGAGTTTTTTGTCCGGCGAAAGTCGCGCGGCTGTTCCCAAAACGAGCACAGCGTTCGGTTTTCGGACTGCCAGCTGCAAAAGCGGGACTCCATTGCGAATGACATGCACGGGGCATCCGAGTTCTGCGGCGCGAGCGGCTTCAGCATGATATTTCACGACCATCCCCGCGAGCCGCGAGCCGTAGTCCGTTGCTGTGCGATAGGGGAGACCGGCGGGTGGATTCTCGAAGTAGTGATTCAGCGACGAAAAAAACATCTCGCCGGGACTGATGTCGAACACCCGCACGTCGAGCAGCGCATCGGCGAGGAGGATTTTCCAGCTCGTGATCGCGTTCCAGAAAAACACCGCTTCCGGCGGATCGCGCTCGATGGCATCGAGCAGAGTTTCCGCCGATTGCACAGAGATGACAGACACGCCTTCATCCATCAGCGCACGGCGGCCTGGTGTGGGAAAGTCCGGCTGCTCCTGAATCACCGCGGCACGGACTCGTACTCCACGTACCTTCAGTGCGAGCAGGAGGCGCCGCGCGCTCGATTGCGCCCCGCCGGTGGAGAAATTATTCGCGATGAGCCACAGCCCGTCGCCCTTTCCGCGCCGCTCGCGCCGCACGACTGCGGTCGCGAGCCATGCAGCGCGAGCCGCCATTTTGTGCCGGGAGAAACTAGTCGGCAGTGATGCTGTACCGCTTTTGCATGCTGCAAGCGCACTCGCAAAATGTGAGGCGGGAGCATCAATCGGAAGCACCGTGACCGCGTCGGACTGAGCGGCAATTTCGCTCGTGCCTCCGGCGTCGGTCGCGACAACCGGAACGCCCGCCGAAAGCGCTTCGAGGTGCGCTAGACTCAGGCCTTCGTAGGCGCTCACGCTGAGCATTGCGTCGGCCTGGGCGAGAAGCGAAGCGGTGTCTGCGAGTAATCCCGGGCGTTCAACAAGGGCGCCTGCGTTGTGCTCCAAAATCGCGGCATCGAGCGCCGAGATCGCTTCTGCGGAGTCCGTGCTGTAGGGCTCGCGCGCTCCGGCGATCACAAACCGCACGCGACGCGGAGCGAGCAGCGCCGCGGTGGCGCGGGCGATTTCTGGAATCCGGTCGAGCCGCTTTTGCAAACGAGGATTTGCGAGCGTGACGACGGTGAACGCATTTCGTGCAGGCATCGGCTGGGCGGGGGAAGACGCGACGCCGTTCCAGATCGTTCGGGCCGACATTTGCGGCAAAAGTCGCGCGACTTCGCGCTCCACTTTTTGTCCGCACGGCAAAAGCAACGTCGCGTCGCCCGGAGAAAGCCCGACATAATCCGGCGGCCAGCCTGCGGGAAAATTGTGGACGTGGAGCATCAGCGGAAGCCCGGTCGCCCGAATCGCACGCGCCTCCGCCGCACGAATGAGATGCGCGTGAACGACATCCGCGCCAAACTCCAGAGCGATCCTTTGAATTCCTTCCGCAACTCCAGCCGGATCTTTGCGGAAAGCCAGCAAATTGACAAATCCTGCCGGAGCTGGAAACGCCTCGCGCATGGGCTTGCCGAGCGCGACCACCAGCGGCGCAACGCCATGCGCAGGCAATGCCGCAGCCAGATCGAGCGCCACACGTTCGGCACCTCCGATTTGAATGCTGGTCACGAGCTGAAGCACTCGCAGTCCTTCAGAAAAATGCGCGTCGAGCTCGGGCAAATGGACCAGGCGGACCTTTGCCCGGAATGCGGACAGCCACGCCTTCTCCAAGTTTCCGCAGGAGCGAAGCACCGACCCGAATCGCCGGGCGGCATCGCGGGAAAGCAACATCGCAGGCGGCGTGGGCGGTCGCCTTTTCCACCACGGCAGGCGAGAAAAATCTCCGCCGCACCCGGCCAGAACGCGCGTCCATTTTGCCGCGCTCTCGTGAGCGCCGAGCCACGCTCCCGCAGCGATCCATTCGCCATCCGTTGGAAATTCCGGAATCGCGCTGCGCCCCGGAAACCACACACCTGCTTGCGCAAACGCCACGTTTCCCTCTGCCGCTTCCAGGGCTTGCGCGAGGGACGAGTCGTCCAATCCGAACCCCTCAACCTTTCCCCCGGCGGCCGAAAGCGCGCGAGCCGTGCGTCCCTCCAGCAAAGGATTCCGACCGCGAATATACGCTGAAAAATGACCGCCCGAAGGTGCGTCGCTCACAGCATCAGTACGCCGGCGGGAAGCCCGAGAATTGGTCGCTTTGCCGCGGAGGATCGACGTGGCGCTGCTGGAACATTCCCGCAGCATTGCCGAGCATCCTCGCGTTGTTGCTCGAAGTGTCATGCCCGGAACTTTCGCCGACGCTCACCGTTACGCCGGATGGGCGGCTGCCGGTGAAAACGAAATGCCCCTCCGGGCCGGGTTGGTATGCGAAGGTCCGCATTTGCGTGCTCGTCGTTCCCGTCCATCGGGCGTTGAGCGATGTCCCGACCGCCACACGGCTGCGAATCCAAAAACCGTCGTCCATGATGCGAATCGAAAACATTCCATCCCCAGCGTCACCCGCTACGGGCGGCGTGGGAATTGGTGAGGCCGAACGAACTGGATTTGCCGTAAAGCTGCCGAGCACGCGCTTCACGAGCTTCCACACGACAAACACTCCGGCAAAACTCAGCAGCCACCCCAGGATTCCCATGCCTCCGCCGCGCGATGATGTCTCGCGGTGAACCGGAGCGTGCGATACGTGTCCGCTCGGCGGCGGAATGTTGAGCTCGCCCGGCACCACCGGACTGGACGCCGGCTTGGCAGGTTGCGGGCTTTCCAATTCTACGCGTGCAGGTGGCTGAGCCGGGATCGAAGGCACCACGGCACCGTCGAAAGCGACCACACGGAATCCGTTGTCGGCATTCCGGCTGCCGACATCGTTGCGGTATCGTTTCGTCGCGCTCGCGTCCGTCGAAGGACGGCTGAACGCCCCGCCGCGAAGGACGCGCCGCGGTTTGTCCGAGAGATTTGGATTTGTCTGCAATGGATCATTCACGGGACCGGCTTGATAGGGCGCGAACCAGTCCTCGCACCATTCCCACGTGTTCCCGATCATATCGTGGACGCCAAAACCATTCGGCGCTTTCTTGCCCACGGGCTGCGTGCCGCCGGAGGAATTTGCAGCCGTCCAGGCCTGGCCCGCATTGCCGCCGCCGCGCGCCGCGTATTCCCATTGCGCCTCGGTGGGCAATGAGATCGTCCGTCCAGAAAGGCGCGACAGCCACGAGCAAAAAGCCTTTGCATCTGCGAAATCGACCATCACCACCGGATGCTCGTCCGTCTGCGAAAAGCCGGGCGTGCGCCATGTGTATTGCTTCTTTTGAACAAGCTTGCCGCCCTCCCAGCCAAAGCCACCGGACACGCCTTTCTCCGACTCGGTGCGATAGTTCGTCGCCGCGACAAACCGCGCGAACTGCCCGCGCGTCACCGGAAACTTCCCGATGTAAAACGGCTTCGAGAGATTCACCTCGCGCCGCACATCCACCGGCTCGCCCTGCGTGAATTTTCCGGACTCGATCCTTACGAGTTCCATGTCCACTCCGCCGCCGAGCGGCAGACGGAGGGTCTGTTGGGCTTGTACGGAAGAAACGACGGCGAAGAGCAGGAGAAGACTACGCATTTCAAACACATTTAGCGTCTCCACCGGCCATGGCGACTACTTTTCCGCCTTGCCTCGAGCACGCGCTTTCCTCCCGATTTCTTCGTGTGCTTTCTTTAGGCGTTCCGGCCAGGAAAACGAAGGGGCTTTCTCCGGGTCGTAGCCCGCCATGTGTCCGGTGAGACGCGTGGCTGGCTTCGTGTATTTCAGCTCCGTATCGCCAAAGACTTCGCGGCACATCGCGGCGAGTCCGGGATCGTATTCGATCAACTCGGCGCGGGTATTCACGTGATTGTGGTCGTGGTCGTTCTCGCGATTGTTGTCGAACCACGATTGCACGCCCTCCGCGAAATATTCGTGGTGATTCACACTCGCGTATTTGCCATGCCACAGGCCCGCTTTCATGGCTGCGTCGTAGGTTGCGCGGAGCCGCGCGTCGAAGGTCGGGTCCACGTTGTTCAGGCCGCGGAGGTGAATGTTGTGCGCGAACTCGTGGATTAGAATGTTCTCGGTGGAATACGGGTCGCCCTTGTAGCCGAGCAGGTTTTCCTCCGCGCAACTGCAATACGGATCGTGCTCGCTGCCGCCGAGTCCCCGGGCGCGCGCGTCCCAAAAATCCTTTGCCGATACGCCGGGGAATTCCGAATCCGGAGGAACTCCGAGCCGTACGAACTCGGGCAACTCGGTGGTGAATTCATCGTGCGCCATGATGCAAAGGCGGGCCCCGCTCTTTGCCATCGCCTCGCGCACATCCGGACGTTTCGCGAGCATCATTTCCAACAGAAACGCCGCTTCCTTTACGGCATACGGACTGACGTGTGCCGAGGCGACAATCGGAAAGCCGCCCACGTCCACGCGCTGCGTGTAGAAAGCCGGGATGCCGTCCTTCTGCGGCGGATCAAAGCGCACGCCCTGCACAGGCACGCTGCAAGTCACCGCGACTTCCGATTTATGCTCGCGGCCGACGAGCACGAACCGATGACCGATCGTCGTTGTAATCGTCGTGTCGCGTCCCGCATTCACCGAGCCGGCAGGCATCCGTTCCGTGTCGGATTTCAGCCAGAACGCATCGAGCGACTGCTTGCTTCCATTGATGATCTGGAGCTGCGGTCTCTCCCCGGCGATAGTGTGGAGCGATAGCGCGAGAAAGGCTGCGGCGAGATGTGCGATTTTCATTGGGTGATCTTGATGTGGTCCACTTCCTTGCCGGCGCTCGTGATCTGGCGCAGCACGAACGTCGTCGGCGTCAGCTCCACACTCGTGAAGCTGTGCGCCGCGACATACTTCGCGGTGAGCGGCTGGAATTTCATAAACACGCCCGCCACCAAACCCCCGCACCCCAAAAATGGCAAGCCCCACAAAGAAACGCCCACCCCCGACATTGACGCCCCGACTCCCCCCGTGCAACACTCCGCCGGGCAACACGTCCGCCATGACCTCACCACTCCTCGATCCCGAAGCCATCCAAAAAGCCGAACACCTCGGCCTCCAGGCCCGCACCATCGTCGAGGGCTACATGGCCGGCGCCCACAAATCCCCCTTCCGCGGCTTCGCCATCGAATTCGCCCAACACCGCGAATACGTCCCCGGCGACGATACGCGGCATCTCGACTGGAAAGTCCTCGGCCGCAGCGACCGCTACTACATCAAGCAGTACGAGCAGGAGACCAACTTCGTCGCCCACCTCCTCCTCGACGGCAGCGAGAGCATGAAGTACGGCAGCAGCCGCATCGCCAAAATCGACTACGCCAAAGTCATCGCCGCCTGCCTCGCCTACCTCATCCTCCTCCAGCGCGACGCCGCCTCCGTCACCATCTTCGACGACGCCCCCCGCGAACACTTCCCCCGCACCGACAGCCTCGCCAAAATCAACGCCCTCTGCACCCTCCTCTCCCGCTTTGCCCCCGCCGGACAAACCTCCATCGCCTCCAGCATGGAAGCCCTCGCCCAAAAAACCCGCCGCCGCGGCATCGTCATCCTAATCAGCGACCTCATGGACGACGAAGCCAAAGTATTACGCGGCATCCAGCACCTCCGCTTCGCCGGCCACGAAGTCATCGTCTTCCACATCCTCGACCCCTACGAAGTCACCTTCCCCTTCCAAGGCACCGTCGAATTCGTAGGCCTCGAAGCGCAAGGCAAACTCCTCACGCGCCCCGCCGAAATCCGCAAAAGCTACCTCGCCGAGTTCGGTGCCTTCCTCGACCGCGTAAAAAGCACCTGCGACCGCAACGGCTGCCCCTACATCCGCATCACCACCGACCAGCCCTGGCACGAAGTCCTCACCGCCTACCTCGGCACCCGCCAGCACCGCTACGGCTGAGGGAAAAACCACCCGCCCCTTGCCCCCGCGCGCCCGCTCTGCTAGCAAAAGCCACCATGCAACCAGAATCACCCGCCCAAAAGCCCGCGGGGTCTGTGCGCGCGAGCGACAATGAACCACACTCAAAGGGGCAATTCCTCAAAGGGGCAATTCTCGTTGCCAGCAAAGGTTGTGTCGCCCCGATGGGGCTGCATCGTTTTTGGCTGGTGACCTAGGCCTGCGCTCGTGCCTCGCTTGACCTAGGCTGGCTTGGGCTGGGCCTTTGGCCCAAATGATGATGTTGCTTGTCGCGTCGCGCAGGCTCCGCGCCGCTGGTTGTGCGCCGGCCTGCGCAGCGAGGGCGTGTCCTTTTCGTCCTTTGCGTCCCTTTTGTCCTCGGAGGATCGCTCAAAGGACGAAAGGGACGTAAGGGACGTAAGGGTCTGCGCCTCCGACTAACGCTTCGCTTTCGCGGTGGTTGTCTCGCCATGACTCCGAACCCGTTTTCCAGACCGATGAATGCGCGCGGCTTTTCGCGTCGCGAATGGTTGCGCGTGGGCGGGCTGGGCGCGCTCGGGATTTCGCTGCCGCATTTGCTCGGCGCTCGCGCCAGTGCTGCGACTGCGGCGAAAGGCGCGAGCTTTGGCCGGGCGAAATCGTGTGTGATCGTCTTCCTCGGCGGGGGTCCGCCGCAACACGAGACGTTCGACCCGAAGCCGGATGCGCCGCTGGAGATTCGCGGGACTTTTCGCTCGATCGCGACGCGGGTTCCGGGCGTCCATTTCTCCGAGACGCTGCCGCACAC
>JAYSTZ010000006.1:0-2183 GCA_043719365.1 Verrucomicrobiaceae bacterium
GGTTAAGCGTGCCGAGTTCGATGAGCCAAGCGCGCTTTTTCGCGGGGCTCATTTTGCGGACTCTGGCGAAGTAGGCGGTGCAACGGTCGCGGAAGTCGGCGGCATCTTTTTGGAATTGGAAGGTGTGCTTAGGCTTCATGGTTTGCGACTCTGGTTCCAATCCTCCACGCGCAGCCGTGCCACTCGTGAAAACTCAGCAGTGTTGCTGGTGACGAGGGTGATGTCGTTCGCGAGGCAGATGGCGGCGATGATGAGGTCGTTTGGCCCGATGATTTGGCGGGCCAGTTCGAGATCGTTGCGCAGTTGAGCGTAATGCTCGGCGGCGGCATCGTCGAATGGCAGCGAGCGATAGGGGGGCGAGGGTTTTCAAGATGATGGCTCTTCGGCGTTCAGGGATGCCGTATTTCATCGCGCCGTGGAGCAGTTCGGCACGAACAATCGAACAGGTGAAAATGTCGGCTGGCTCTCGATTCGCTAACTCAGCGTGGATTCGATGAGCAGGGTTTTTCAGGTAGAAAATCCACGCATTTGTATCGAGCAGCCAAGGCATTACCAAGCCTCTCTTTGCTCCAGCGTACCTTGGTTGGGGCGCTCGAATTGCTCGCCGGCGAGCGCACCGGCTGTCTGCTCGAAATAACCAGCAGGCCACGCTCCGTTTTTCGCTGTCTTCGCCAGCGCGAGGGCATCACGCACAAGCTGCTCGACGCGCCGCGCGGTGGCTGGGTCGAGGATGCTCATTTGTCGATCGAGTTCTTGGGCGATGCTGCTCATGGCTGGAACGCTACGGTTCCGAGTGGATGCGTTCAAGCCCGTAGTTCGCCCGGCACCACGCACGCATCAAACTCCCAGTGCGGGCGGCTGGGCGAGGCGGATGCGCGGAATGAGCGGGAGTATTCGGAAACGGCGGCGGCGATGGCGGAGCGGAAGGAACTCGCGCCAGTGGAAGCCGCCGAGCTTGCCAGGCTGTGGCGGAAGCTGGTGAAGCTGTTTCACCCGGACCGGTTTGCGAGCGACCCGGTGCAGCAGGCGACTTATGAGAAGCTGACGGCGGCGATCAATCACGCGAAGGACAACGGGGATTTGGCCACGCTGCGGAAAATTGCGGATGACCCGCAGGGGTTCATCTTGCGGCAAGGCTGGGCGTCGCTGGATTTTGCCGACACGGAGCAGCTCGCGCAGTTGCGGCGGCTTTGGGAGAGTATCGAGTTGGAGATCGTCCGCGTGCTGGAGGCGCTGAATGCGCTGCGGGAGAGCCCAGACTACGAGTTGCACCGGCTGACGACGCGGCCCCCGGCGTTTTTCGATGAGACGGTGGGGCGGCAGCTTGCAAGCCTGGAGGTGGAAATCGCGGGGCTGGCTGGGCAGGCGGCGGAGTTGGAGCGGGAGATTGCGGAATTGGGCGGTTGATTTGGCGTCCCGCTTGTCGCCGTGGTGACACCCGAAGCCGGGGAGCGGACGATGTTCAACTTCGACGTGGACAACACGGCAGGCGGAGTCGCCACCGGCAGCGTGCAAGTGCAAGTCCCCGCCGGAGTCTCCACCCGCATCGACGTCTGGACTCGGTGATGGCGTTTGTATCAGTGAGTTGGGGTGCCACCAAACTTCGGGTGCTTTGCTGATGCTCTTTTCAAAAACTGGGCGGTTGAAGGGGAATGAATCTAGAGGCACTGATCGCGGATGAGTACGCTTGCTCAAATCGAGTCCGAAGTCGTGGGGTTACCGCCGCAGGAGCAGTGGTCGCTTTTGACTTGGCTGCAAGCGCGGCTGATGGCGGTGCCGAGCACCCCCCGGCCCGGTGCGGGGGCGGACGCAGGCGGAGATTGAGCGGTGGCTTGCGGAGCTAGACCAACTCAAGGCGGAGACGCATACGGGAAAGAAAGGTGTGCCGCTTCAAGAGCTGATGGATGAGCTTCGGGAAGAGCGTTTTTGAATGAGTTACTGGGACACTTCCGCGCTTTTGAAGCTCTATCTTGCTGAGGGTGATTCCGCGAGTTTTAGGAGTTTGGTTCGTCCCGATATGCCGCGAGCGACGGGCTTTATCGGCAAGCATGAAATGCGGACGGTGTTTCGGCGGCGCGAGGCAGAAGGTGTAATCACCAAGGGTGCAAGTGTCGTATATTTTGACCGTCTGCTTGATGATATTTCTGACGGTTAGCTTTCGCTGATGTTTCCGTGGATTAAAA
>JAYSTZ010000051.1:0-4783 GCA_043719365.1 Verrucomicrobiaceae bacterium
GTGCTCGACGCCTGGTCGCGTGCCACTTTCGCCACGATACGTTCTTCGTCCGTCTCGCCGATGGTCGGCTTTCCGTCGGTGAGAAATACCACGACAAACGGCCTCGATGAGTCCGCCGGTTTCAGCTTTTGCGCGGCTTCCAGCGCCTCGGCGATGGCGGTGCCGCCAATCGGTTTCAGCTTTCCGATGAAGTCCATTGCCTTGTCGCGACTGGCGCGAGTCACGTCCGTGAGCTTCTCGAACAGCGGCTCGGCCTCGGTGGAAAAGCGGACGATTTCGAATCGGTCGGAGTCGTTCAGGTTTTCCACGCAGAAGGTCATGGCTTTCTTTGCCTGCTCCAGTTTTTTGCCCGCCATGGAGCCGCTCGTATCGAGGACAAAGACGACATCCTTCGGGTTCACTTCCTTCGATTTCGACATGTCTGCGCCCGGCGATGCAAGCAGGAGAAACCAGCCGTCTTCACCCGCTTTTTTGTGCGTGAGAAGATGCAGCCCGACCTCCGTTTCGGCGGTGGAATAGATGAGCTGAAAGTCCGTGTCGGGCCGCACGTTGGATGCCTCCCAGCCGAGAGTCGCGCGCTTGTCACCGTCGCGCTTGATGTCCACGGGATGCGACGGCGAATAGAGCGCCTTGATGGGCGAATCGCTGTTCATTTTCACCCGCAATGAGACCGTCTTGAGTGGCTGCGCAGAGAACTTTTCCGTATTGAGCGGATACGTGTAGCTCGCGAGCCCCGCGTCCACTTTTAGAAGCTCCGTGTATTCGAGGCTCACCTTCTTGCGCGACTGCGCCTCAATGGGGAAAATGCGCACGCGAAACGCCGCGCGGCCCGTGTATTCAAGCAGCGCCGGGTCTTTTTGCCGCCGCACGATGTCTTCGTAAATCGCCCGCGCCTTTGCCGCATCGAGCAATTCGGCCTCCATGTCCTTGTCGCCGATGCGCATGGTGAACTTGTCGAGATGCGCGCCTTTTGGGATGGGGAAGATGTAGTCTCCTTCGAGGTTGATGTTGTTCGGATTAAAGAACTCCTGCTCCACACGAGTCGTGGCTTTTTGTCCGGAAATATCGACGTCCACTTTGTGAAACACGACCTCCAGCGGCGCGAAGACAAAGTGCTGCCCGATGCGCGGCGGCGGATTGTGAATGATGATGAGCCCGTCGGCGCGAGCGCCGGTGAGCAGTGCGACGAAGAGAGCGAGTAATGAAAGAAGACGTGTGTTCATGTTTGGAATTCTGCCACGTCCGTCAGCCGAAGTTGTCAACCGTTCGTGCCGTGTTTGTCAGAAATACGTCACGCTACTGCGGGATATTAGATCGTCACTTTTTACGACGCTTCAGCCACTCGCGAAGAATCTCCACCGCCATTGGTAAAACCGAGATTACGATGATGCCGATGACCACCAGTTCGAAGTGTTTCTTCACCCACGGCAGGTTACCGAAAAACCACCCCGCCGGAATGAGCAGCGCAGACCACAAGCAAGCGCCGATGAGACTCAACGAGATGAAACGGCGAAAGGGCATCGCGCCGCTGCCTGCAACAAACGGCGTGAACGTCCGGACAATCGGCACGAACCGCGCGAGGATGATCGTCTTGCCGCCGTATTTGTCAAAAAACTCGTGTGTTTTCACGAGATACTCCGGTTTGATGAGCTTCGGAAATTTCTTGGAAAGTCGGTCCCCTGCGAAATGACCGACTGAATAATTCACCGTATCCCCGAGCAGCGCCGCCGCCGGGATGATGAGCATCGCGATCCAGATATTCAGCCCGCTACTTGGTTCCGCAGCAATCGCCCCGATGGCAAACAACAGTGAGTCGCCTGGCAAAAACGGCGTAACCACCAACCCGGTCTCCGCAAAAATGATCGCGAATAAAATCGCATAGACCCACGCACCGTGGTCCCGAGTAAATCCGTGAAGGTGCTCCTGCAAGTGCAGCACAAAATCGAGCAAGTATTTGATGGTTTCCATTAAAAGCGGGGAACGTGTGGGGAAATGCCGCTCCGAAGCAAGCGCTACGATGAGCAAACGAGCAGAGCACTTGCCGTCCGCAAAAAGATCCGCTTTATCGGAGATGTGCAATTCAAGGACTACTACGCGATACTCGGCGTGCCAAAAACGGCTTCGCAGGACGATATCCGCAAAGCTTTCAGAAAACTCGCCCGTCAATTTCATCCCGATGTCGCCAAGGACAAAAAGGCGGCGGAGGCGAAATTCAAGGAGATCAATGAGGCCAACGAGGTTCTCAGCGATCCTGACAAGCGCCAGCGCTATGACAACCTCGGGCCGGATTGGGAAAACGGCGGCGGACGGCGCGGACCCGGCCCCGGCACCGAGGGGTTTCAAGGCGGCGCGGGCTTCAGTGATTTTTTCGAGGCATTCTTCGGCGGCGGCGGCCAGCAGGCACGCGGGCGCAATCCTTTCGGCGGCATGGGTCGCCAGCCTCAGAAACGTCGCGGACAGGATCTCGAGTACGAACTGCCCGTGACCATCGAAGAGTCGCTGAAGGGCGGCAAGAAATCCTTCACGATTCCCCGCAACGGACGCAACGAAACCATCACCGTCACCATTCCGGTAAATGTGCGTGCCGGGCAACGCATCCGACTCGCCGGGCAAGGCGGTGAAGGAATTGGCGCTGAGGCGGGCGATCTATTTCTACTAATCAATATCGCACCGCACCCGGATTATCGGATGGAGGGCTCCGATCTGATTCGCGAAGTACCCGTGACACTCACCAGCGCAGTTCTCGGGGGCGAAGTTGAAGTAGGCACGCCTGACGGATCGATCAAACTGAAGATCCCCGCAGGCACCCAGCCCCGGCAGAAATTCCGGCTCAAAGGTCGCGGCCTGCCAAGCGGTGCAGCCGGCGCGCGCGGGGATTTTTTCGCCGAGGCACGCATTGTCATTCCGAACATCCTTACTGCGGAGCAGCGGAAGCTTTGGGAAGAACTTGCGGCCTGCCACACGGCGGAACCAACGCGCTAAACTGATGCGTTCAAGAGCCTGCGCAGCTCGCGGGCTTCCCACTGACCGGGTGCGTTCGGCTGATGAAGGTAGCCGTAATTAAGCACCGAGCCCGCCTCCGCCAGCGCAAGACGCGAGGCTTTGCCAAAGCGGCCCATGCCCATGATGGAGCGAAGTTTTTGAGTCGGCCGTGCTGAAAACTCAAGTAACTTAGCCAGTTCACGCGCAGTGGGCGTGGCGCAGGCGATTTTGAAAATGTCCGCGCCCGCTGCAAATGCTCGCTTTTGACGGGCGATCAGTTCGGCGACGGACGGAGTTTTTTTGAAGTCGTGATTCGAAACCACAATACCGCAACCCGCCTGCCGCGCCTCTTCGAGAATGTCCGAGAAATCGGGAAGTGAACGCAGCTCGATGTCCACCAAGTCGGCGTGCTGCAAAAAGAACCGGTAGAGATCCTTTCGCTCGCCGGAACTGATCTTGCTCACGCCGCCTTCCGCAGAATGCCGGACGGTGACGAGCCATGGGATCTTCCGTTTTTCCATCGTCACGGCCAGCGTGCTCAGTTGGTCCGTGAGCGCATCAAGCCGATACTCCAGCACGTCCACGTCGCCGGCCTTCAGCGTCGCGGCGAGTCGCAGGCTGGCGAGTGAATGAACCGTTCCGACGACGAGCGGGCCACGGGCAAGCAGGCTTTGCGTTGATTTTTTCAAGAGCAGCTAGAAGTCGAATCCGTCGATGTTCTCTTTCGTGAAAACGAACGGCTTTCCGAGCAGGATGTCGGAGCCTTGGATTTCCATGTCGCCGAGCTTGCCCGCCTTGAATGTTTTGTCGCCCGCTTTGAGTGTCCCCTTTACGGAGGCAACTGCAGCCTGGACCGTGAGGTAGCCGAGGTCTTCCACTTTCCATAGAATTACGGCCTGCGTGACACCGTCTTTCACATACTGCTTGTTTTCACTCGGGAGACCTAGCCCGAGGACTTTCACGGTTCCGGCTTTGCCTGCCTGCTTCACCGCCTCCGCTGCTCCTGGGACGGCTGGCGAACAAATGGCCATGACGCATTTGAGCGCAGGATATGCGCTGATGAGATTCGTGGTTTCCTGCTGCGCCTTGTCCTTCTGGTCGTCGCAGGGCTTCGTATCCACGAGTTTCATCTTCGGGTATTTGTCCTTGAGCCGCGCCTCGATATGCTTGCGCCATTCATTCATGTTCGCGGCGGTGAGCGTCGCGGTGATGATTGCGAACTCACCTTCTTCGGCGCAGAGTTTGGCGGCGGTATCCATGAGGACTTCCCCAATTCCCTGTGCGGTCGCCTGGTTCACGAAAAAGCCGCGCGCATCGGGCTGCACATCGCTGTCATACGTGACGACCTTGATTCCCTTGGCCTGCGCCTTTTTCAGCGCGGAGCTAAGTCCGTCCCGGTTCTCAGCGGCTGCGGCGATGACATTCACTTCCTGGGTGATCCAATTCTCAACGATCTCATTTTGCTTCGCGGCGTCCGTGTTTGTGGGTCCGTCAAAAAGCAACTGCACTCCGAGTTCAGCAGCAGCCACATTCGCGCCCTTCTCTACGGTCGCGAAATACTGGTTGCCTTTGCTCTTGGGAAGAAGGCCGACGATGATCTTGTCGCTGCTGTTCGTTTTCTCGCCCGTGCTGGACTTGTTGTCACAAGCGGCGAAGAACGCGATGGATGCGGCGAGGAGTGAGGATAAGATTGGTTTCATGTGGTTCGTTTTGGAAAAGAATCCATAGCTTTTCTGAGCGAGGCGCTCCGTGCAAGTCTGGCGTTTTCTGCGGGGATGATTGAACGTGGAATGGAAGCGCG
>JAYSTZ010000501.1:0-7906 GCA_043719365.1 Verrucomicrobiaceae bacterium
ACGCTGATCGAAGTACTCGTGTTGATCGCCATCATCGCACTGATTGCCGCCCTCGCGCTCCCTGCATTTTCGCGGTCCAGAGAACAGTCGAAGCGAAGCAAATGTCTCGGGCACATGCGCCAAGTGTATGGCGCTGTGGGGGCGTTTGCAGCGCAGAACGACGGCGAGATTCCCATCGGTTACCGGATGGGAAAAAAGCAGTTCTCCACGACGCTCTATAGTGGAAGTATCGCCCGTTTCGTCCTCCTCGGAAAACTGTTCGATTCCGGGTTTATCACGGACCCTGCGGTGCTTTTCTGCCCGTCCGAGCGCGACCCGAAGCAGGCGTGGAATACTCCGGATAACCCGTGGCCTCCGGCTTCGGGCAAGAACACGCAGGGAGGTTATGCTTGCGCGCCGCTCGTCGATTGGGGCACCGAGGAGGCCCCAAAGTCGTGGCCGCGTCTCGCTAGTCTCGAACGTGGCGCTTTGCTTTCTGACGGCTTCGGATTGCCCGCCCGAGTGGATTCGCGGCACATTGATGGGATTAACGTTCTTTCTTCCGATGGAAGCGCGCAGTGGGTGATTCGCGATAAAATCGATGCCGAGCTCCGCCAGTGCGACAGCCTCGGCTCGCAGGCAAACGATGCGCAGCAGCGCATTTGGGATATTCTGAGCGGGAAGGAGCCGCATGACCGTCCTGCAAGCGGTGGGGAGAAGTGAAGGGTTCGCCGGGATGCTGATAGTGGAAAGAGAAGCTTTCCTTTTTTTGTTCCGATTGAATATATCGTCTCTCGTCCATGGAAGCACCGGAAAAACTTACGACGGGTGAGCCTCTCAGCATCGAGGAAATGCTCAAGCATCTGCCTGCCCTCGGTGAAATCCCGATGGGGTTGCTAAAGAATTACGCGCTAGGCGCGGCGGTGCTCCGTCGATTCTCGGAAGGAGACATCGTGTGTCATGAAGGCGAGTTTGGCTCCACTGCGTTTTACATCGTGGAAGGCGACGTGGACATTTACATCGAAAACCCGCTGGCCAAGGTCCAGAGCGCCCGGCACGGGAAGGGGATCTTCGGTTTTTTCAAAAAGATTACCGGGTTGTTTGGAGGGAAGAGCGAGGCTGGCGATGACCCGAACGGCTTCATCGCAATCGACGCGGATGTGGACCTGCCCAAGACCACGCCGCTCGCGACGTTGCACGCGACCGATCTTTTCGGGGAGATGACGTGCCGGACTTTCCAGCCGCGGTCCGCGACCGTGAGGGCGAAGGGCGATTGCGTGATGATCGAGATGCTCCGCGTGATTCTCGACATGTTGCTCGGGACGCGCGATGTCGATGCCGACACCAAGGCGAGCACGAAGGTGAAGGCGCCGACGTTCAAGGGCACGAGCTTCAAGAAAGCGATGGACGACAAGTACCGCGCACGCTCGCTGTCGAATCATCTCAGCTCGGTCCCGCTGTTTGCGACTTTGGGAGATGAGTTCCTCACGTATTTGCGAGACCGCGCGGAGTTGGTGAGCTGTGGAAAGGGCCAGGTGATTTGCAAACAGGGCGATGCGGCTGATGCGTTTTACCTCATCCGCAGCGGGTTGGTCCGCGTTTCGCAGGCGATGCCGGGCGGCGAGATGGTGCGCACTTATTTGAAACGCGGGGAGTTTTTCGGTGAGATTGGATTTTTAAAAGAGCAGCCGAGGAATGCGACCTGTGCTGCGCTGGATGCGGTGGATCTGGTGAAGATCAATGCCGCCGATTTTCGCGTGTTGCTCGAGAAGTTTCCCGTGGTTCGGGATTCGCTCATGCGCATCGCGGAAGTCCGCATCGCAGCGGATGCGGAGCGTCGCCCGCCGCCGGGGTTGCAGCTCGATGACTTCCTCAATCAGGGACTTTACGAAGCGCAGAATCTTTTGCTCATCGACCTCGATCACTGCACGCGTTGCGACGCTTGTGTGAATGCCTGTGCCGACGCGCACGACGGAGTTACGCGGCTCATCCGCGACGGGCTGCGCTACGATCACTTCATGGTGCCGACCGCCTGCCGCTCGTGCCGCGATCCGCTGTGCATGACGCAGTGTCCGGTCGGCAGTATCCGGCGAAAGGAGTCGCTGGAGATCATCATCGAGGATTGGTGCATCGGTTGTGGAAAATGCGCGGAACTCTGCCCGTACGGAAATATCAATATGCACGCGTTCGAGGTGACGAAGGAAGTCGCCGCAGAGACGCCCAAGCCCGCCGCTCCCGCCGCCGCGGCCAAAGCACCGGCGCCCGCATTCCCGGCAGCGAAACCTGCAATTACCGCGGCACCCGCCGCATCGGAAAAATTCGCCGCTCCGGCGGCTGCTCCATCCCCCGAGGTCAAGGTCGCCGCTCCCGCAACGAAGGCTGCGGAAACCGTGGTGGCCGCGAAGCCGGAAGCGAAACCGGACGAGACAAAGCCCGCTCCGAAACCCGCAGCCGCAGCCGCAAAAAAAGAGGAGCCGCCCAAGAAGATGGTCAAAAAGAAAGTGTCCGTGCAAAAGGCGACGACCTGCGACCTTTGCACCGACTTGAGCGTTCCAAGCTGCGTCTATGCCTGTCCGCACGACGCAGCCAAACGAGTCGATCCTGCGCAGTTCTTTGCATCCGACGAGCAGGGCGCAGGCTGGAGCTTCCAGAAGAAATCCCGCACCACACACTGACCCGCATGAACATCACCATCATCCGAAATAATGAACGATTCGGCCCGTTCACCGTTGAGCAGGCGAATTCAATGCTCGCGTCGGGCCAACTTGTGCCAAGCGATTTCGCGATATACGATGGGGGTGGACCGTGGGTGCCAGTGATGGATGTCCCGGGGATTGTGAAATTTCCGCCCCGTCCCGGAATGCCTCCTGCAAATGCCTCGGACAAACTGATTCTTCCGGCGTTCCTGCTCGCATTCATGATTGGTCCATTTGGTATTCATCGATTTTATGTCGGCAAGACGGGCTCCGGTATCGCGATGCTCGTTTTGAGCCTCACGCTTGTCGGACTGTTTGTGACCGTGATTTGGTCAATCGTGGACTGGATCATGATCGTCTGCGGCTCATTCACGGATAAAGACGGGCGCAAGCTCACCCAGTGGACTTAAAATCGGCATGGTAATCAACCGCTCACACATACCTTGGTTCCTCGCGACGCTCATCGCCACTGCGGGTGCGGCTTTGCTCTATGTTGCCCGGTTTCATCCGGCGAGTTTGCCGTTTGCATTTGAGCTGCCGGAAATGCTCCGGGATTCTGGGCCTCAACGCAGCACCTACGGCGGGACGCGTATCGGGCTGCTCTTCGGGACGCTTGCGTATCTGATCTTCCTTTTTGCGGCGGCCCTTGGTGTGCGGAAAAAGAAGCGACTCTGGCGCATTGGCCGCGTCGAGATTTGGCTGAAGGCTCACGTATGGCTCACGATTTTCACGATCCCGCTGGTGCTGATGCACAGCGGGATGGCGATGGGCAGTCCGCATACATCGTTTATCATGTGGATGTATTTCATCGTGATGGGCACCGGATTCTTCGGCATCGCGATGCAGCAATTTATTCCCTCCTTGCTGAAGGAGCGTCTGCCTCGTGAAGTCGTGTTTGAGCAGATCCCGCATATCCGAAAACGGGCGCTCGATACCGCTGAGACGCTGCTGAAGGATTGCACGCCTGTTGAGCCCAAGCCCGACGCAAAGCCTGACCCGAAGGCTGTGCCGCTCTCGCCCGAGGACATCGAGAGCGCATCGGCAATCAGTGAGTTTCTGACCGCCGACGCGTTGCCTTATCTCCGCCTCCGGCGCGGCGATTGGCACCGCCTCGGAAGCCAGCGCAAAGGCGATGACGCATTCCGCCTTTTAAAGCTGAATGTCGCCCCGAAATGGCTGCCGCGCGTCGAGGAGTTGCAGGCGTGCTGCGACGAAAGGCGGCGGACGGACCTTCAGGCAAAGCTGCACCATTGGTTGCACGGGTGGTTGCTCATTCACGTGCCCATCTCGCTCTTCCTGATCATTCTCACGCTCTGGCACGCCATCGTGGCCGTGCGTCACTTCATCGTGCATCCATAAACTGCTCATGGCTGAAAACACGCAAAAGCAAATCGCGCAGAAGTATAAGGACAACCTGACTTACTACAAAGCCGGGCACTACCTGCGGAGGTGGCGCAAGTGGCTGAGTATTCTCGCGATCGTGGGCGGATTCATCTGGGCGCTCGGCTACAAGCACTTTGGAGGTTCGAACGAGTTTTTTAATACAGGCCCGATTTCCGAGAACCACGCGCTTTTTACCGAGCGGTGCGAAGTCTGCCATGAAGGCGCCACGACGGATGTTTTTTCCATGCTTCCGGTGGGCCACGCCAAGGCGATGCTGCTCGATAAAAAGACCCCGATGACAGATCGCCTGAAGGCAGCCGGAGACAATGCGTGGAAGCGAATCGGCGATGCGAAGGATACGCTGAAGGACACTGCCAAACTCGCTGCCGCAGCCAACTCGGCGCTTGCGTCGTTGAACCTTAGCAACATCGATAATTCGTGTCTGAAATGCCACGAAGGCATGTCGATGCACCAGCCGGGGCTGAAAGCGATCATGTTCCGCGAAACGAACAAAGAGCTAAACTGGGTTCCTTCAAGCGCTTGCTCCACGTGCCATAAAGAGCACGTCGGTGCCCAACGGATGGCGACCCCGAAGAGCAACGTCTGCATAGATTGTCACTCCGACTCAAAGCGGATGGACGACTCGCTCAAACGTTCGAGCTACGACGGCAAACTCGCCTCCGTCCACAGCCAGAACGTCCGCACCGACGGTGGCGATCTCGTCCACTGGATTCCCGCCGCGACCAAGGATGTGAAGCCCGCGGTGATTCGCGCGTTCCCGGACGGACACCCTACATTCCTGTACGAACAAAAGGGCGCGAAGGATAACGCCGCGATCAAGTTCAACCACGCACGCCATTTCGCTGCGGATATCCCGGTGGTGAATGGCAAGAAGATCGAATGCGCTGATTGTCACAAGGCTGATGGCGATGGAATCGGAATGCAGCGGATAAAGTATGAGCAACACTGCCAGCAGTGTCACAGCCTCGGCATCGACCCGAAGCTTCCCGGTTTCTACCTCCCGCACGGAAGCCCTACGCACATTCGCGATTTTCTCAACGCATTGAATGATCGTTGGGCTCAGTGGGCGAAGGCGAATGTCAAAGGCATGGATGCAGCCGCCTTGAACGCCTTTGTGCAGCAGCGAGGCAGCGAGATTCTCGCGCGCTGGCCCGGAGGAATGGATGGCGCGGTCCAGAAGATTTTCTTTGAGGGTGAGCCCAAGATCACCGGCAATGACCGTGGTCAGACGTTGCCTGCGTGTGCGAAGTGCCACGAAGTTAAAGACGGCAAACCATCTCCCGACATCGTGGATCCAAAAATCCCGGACCAATGGCTCACGCGCGGTCCTTTCTCACACGGCACCCATACACACATCGCCTGCAACGAGTGCCACGGTGCCGCGCGGGACAGCAAGGAAACGTCGGATATTTTACTCCCGGCGCAAAAGAGTTGCGCCGAGTGCCACCGGCCGCGGGATTATAAAGTTGTGGAGTTGGACCCGCTGCTGAAGATCGCGCCGACGTTTGGAAAATCGAACCCGAAAATCGCCGCGCAACAACGCCGGGAAGGCGGGGTGTTTGCAGACTGCCTCGATTGCCACAAGTATCACGTTCCAGCCGCCGAAATGGAGATGGCAAAGTCGCTGGCCAAGTAAGGAACTAAGACGTGGGAATGCCGTACAACGAAGGCTCGCCGGTGACTCTGCGAAGGCTCGGTGAGGCGATGCCGGCGGCGCGCTGAAGGAGTGCCCGCACCGAAGCGACGATCGTGCGAAGCGTCGCGCTGTCCGCAGCGATCACTTTGACGACGCAAGCACCCGTTGCGATATGGGAGTACCCGACCCACGCCTGACTCGAAACATAGGATCTGCCGAGTTCTGAGACCGCAGGAGATACCGGCTCCAAGGTTGGCGCGATGCACACGACACTCGCGTAGTAACCTTGCGGAAAAATGGATCGCAACCCGCGTGTAGATATCGTTCGTGACTACGGCCATCGAGAGTTCCTCCTGCAGCCACTGGCAAAGCCGAAGGACACACATGGTTTTACCCGAGCCCACGGGCCCGCCGATTCCGATTTTGACTGGTCTTTGGTTCATGAAATGAAAAGTCGTTCGTTCGCAAATTCGTGCCGCATCGAAGCGATCTCGAGCGGCGGGTCGAAGTAGCCTGCATCATCGCGCTCGACTTCGAGTGAATCGCGAATCGTAGCCGCGGCCTGCGCAAGTGCGTCACGTAGGACTCGCTGGCAGCCTTCCTGCCCGATGCGAATGAGCTTCAACGCTGCGCCGCATACACCGGAGACAGTCTGGTAGAAGTAAGCGGCAAGTGCGGCCTCCAGCGGAAATCTTTCGACGCGGTTCGTGTGGAGCGGAGTTGGATTGTTCGGCGCTGATTCGATTGCGGCCTACCTGCCTGTAACACTTTTTCCAAACTCAATGCCAATTCCCGTGAAAGGAAAAGCGGGGTCAAGCCCCCGCACTCCAAAGCCTTGCGGCACTCACACGTGACCTGCGCTTGTTTCATCTTCCTCAAAACAGAAAATAGCGCTGCGCCATCGGCAGCACGCTCGCAGGTTCGCATGTGAGGATGCGGCCATCGGCCTTTACCGTATATGTTTCCGGATCCACTTCGATGCGCGGGGTTGCGTCGTTCCAGATCAAGTCCTTTTTAGTGACGGTTCGAGTGCCACGCACGGCGACGAGTCGCTTCGCGAGCGTGAGGTGATTCAATGTGCCATTTTCGAGCGCGGAGCTGCTCACAAATGTGACGCTCGTAGAATACTTGGCGCGGCCGTGAGCGGCGAACTGCGGGCGGTAAAACATCGGCTGCGGCGTGGGGATGCTCGCGTTCGGGTCGCCCATGTTTGCCATGGCTATGAGGCCGCCTTTCAAAATCACCTCGGGCTTCACTCCGAAGAATGCAGGTTTCCAAACGACGAGGTCGGCGAGTTTGCCGGGCTCGATGCTCCCGACTTCGTGTGAGATTCCGTGGGCGATTGCGGGGTTGATGGTGTATTTCGCGATGTAACGGAGTGCGCGGAAATTATCTGCCGGGCGCGTGAATTCCATCGCGCCAAACTGCACCTTCGTCTTGTGCGCGGTCTGCCATGTGCGCGTGATGACTTCGCCGACGCGTCCCATCGCCTGCGAGTCGCTCGACATGATCGAAATCGCGCCCATGTCGTGGAGCATGTCTTCAGCCGCGATGGTCTCCGGACGGATGCGACTCTCGGCAAACGCGACGTCCTCGGGAATCTTGGAGTCGAGGTGATGACACACCATGAGCATGTCGAGATGCTCGGCGATGGTGTTCACAGTGAAAGGCCGCGTGGGATTCGTGGACGACGGAAGGACATTCAGTTCACCGCAGACGCGGATGATATCCGGCGCGTGACCGCCGCCCGCGCCTTCGCTGTGAAATGTGTGGATGGTTCTGCCTTTGAAAGCCGCGAGCGTGGCTTCGAGAAAACCCACTTCGTTCAGCGTGTCGGTGTGAATCGCGACCTGCACGTCGAACTCATCCGCGACGCCGAGACAGCAATCAATCGCGGCGGGAGTAGTGCCCCAGTCTTCGTGCAGCTTCAACCCGATGACACCCGCCCGCACTTGCTCGCGAAGTGGCTCCGGCGTCGCGCAGTTTCCTTTTCCGAGAAATCCGATGTTCATCGGATATTCGTCCGCCGCTTCCAGCATCCGGTGAATGTTCCATGCCCCCGGCGTGCATGTTGTCGCGTACGTTCCGTGCGAAGGACCTGTGCCGCCGCCGATCATTGTCGTCACGCCGCTCGCGAGCGCGTGCTCGATCTGCTGCGGGCAGATGAACATCCCGAGTGTCGCCGGGATCA
>JAYSTZ010000502.1:0-3317 GCA_043719365.1 Verrucomicrobiaceae bacterium
GGGATGGAAGGCCGCGAAGGGACTCGCGAGCTACCTTGTTCGTTTCGCGAATGACACGCTTCCTGTGGTTCGCGACTATCGGTCTGTCACGGTTCGCGACTATCGGTCTGTCACCGCCGTCCTCTTCGTAGAACTGCGAGCGCCGGAACTTTTGCGAGGCTTTGATTGGGATTCATTCGGATGGGCTGGAGGATGGCAATGGGAAAATGGGGGCGGGTTTGGATTTTATGGGGCGGCGGGATTGAAAATTGAAAATTGAGAATTTGAGATTTTAAATTGGCTGGGGGCCGCGTGGTTCTCGGGAAACGGCGGGGTCTTGGATCTCCGATGTCACTGACTGAGTGATTGCCGAAAACCCGCGCTTGCGCAGATGGGCGGCGGACGCGTACACGGAACGCCCGTGGAAGGCCCGTTCATCCTGAATACTCTCAATATCGCCAAGCTCGCCGTGTGTGCGCGGGTCGGTTTGCGTACCTGGGGCGGTGCTGCGGGGAGGAGGAACGATGCGGCTTGAGGATGTGAGTGCGGTGATTCGTCCGCGCGGGCAATGGGAGGCGGTGGACCTCGGGTTTGCGATGACGCGGAAGCTTTTTCCGCGGCTGCTGGCGGCGTGGTCCCTCACGGTCGTGCCGCTTTGGATGCTGTTGCTGGGGCTGAGTTGGTTCATCCCGCTGGGTTGGTCGCTGGTGGCGATTTGGTGGCTGAAGCCAATCTACGATCGCGTGCCGCTCTTTATTATGAGCCGTTCGCTTTTTGGCGCGACGCCGACTCTCGGCGCGGTGCTGAAAGCATGGCCGCGGATGATTTTCAGCCGGTTGATTTGGGTTCTCTTTTACCGCGTCCCGTGGGCGTTTGTGGTCCCGCATTTCTCGTGGTCGCGTGCGCTGACGCTGGCGGCGATCGATTTGGAGCAGCAAAAAGGGAAGGCTCTGCGCGAGCGGCAGCAAGTTCTCCTGCGGCTGGCGGGAGGCCGCGTGGGAATGCTGGCGGCGCTGTGCGGGGCGTATGAAATGATCCTCGTATTTGCGCTGCTCACGCTCGCGATGATGATGACGGGCGACCCGGCCGGGGCTGGCGGGATGGGCGAGGCGTTTATCGACATGGCGTTTCGGCGCGGTGAAATGTAGCCGTGGCTGCGGTGGACGCTCATCGGCGGCTATCTCGTTTCCATGACGCTCGTGGAACTCTTTTATGTCGGCGGCGGCTTCGGGCTTTATCTGAACTGCCGCACGCATCTAGAGGGATGGGATGTGGAGATTTCTTTCCGCCGGCTCGCCAAGCGGCTGCAAAAGGTCGCGGTGCTCGTGGCGTTTCTCGGATGCGCTGCGGTGGGCGTCGGCGCGGAGTTGGAAAAGGAAAAGTCGACGGAGAAGTCCTCGATCGAAGAAGTGCTGAGCCATCCGGATTTCAAAGTCCACACGATGAAGCAGCGGAAGGTCGCCGACGATGGGAAGGATCTTAATTGGGACCTGAACGGTGTGAGCTGGCTGGCGCAGTTCGGGCAGATTCTGTACTACATGATTATCATCGGCGTGGTGTCGTGGCTCGTATGGCTCATCTACAAAAACCGCCATCTTTTCCAGCGCACCGGGGTGAAGACGATCCAGACGCCGAGCTTGGCGCGAACGGTGATGGGGATGGACGTCACGCCGGAATCGCTCCCGGCCGACATCCTCGCCGCTGCAATGGCGCGGTGGTCTGCGGGGGACTCGCGCGGTGCGCTGAGCCTGCTGTATCGGGGTTCGCTGAGCTGGCTGGTGAACCACGCCCATTTGCCCGTGCGGGAAGGTGACACGGAGGGTGATTGCGTCCGGCATACCCGCAAACTCGTGGAGCCGGTGCGGCGCGACTACTTTGCCGAACTGACAAAGCAGTGGGTGCTCGTGGCATATGCAGAGCGCGACCCGGCGGCGGGAGATATGGAACGGCTGTTGCAGTCCTGGCCGTTTCGAGAGCATGGAGGCGCGCAATGATCATCCGTCTGGTTGCGCTTTTGCTCGCGGTGTTTTTCGCGGGATGCAGCGGTAAGAAAGTGGAGTACGAAGAGGTCGAAATCGGGCATCGTGGACCGGCGCGACAGGACCCGTTTCTCGCGGCGAGCCGTTTCCTGGACGAGCTCGGACACACGAGCCACAAGTCGATTCGCCTTGATGAGTGCATCAAGGGGGTGGCCACCGTGATCACGCCGTTGCAGTCGTTCGTGAATCACGGCGAGACCGAGCGCGCGCTCGCATGGACGAAGCGGGGAGGGCACCTCGTCATCGTTCTCGGGGGCGGCGAAAGCTGGCGGAACGACTGGTCGAAATTCGAGATGAACGACGTTTGGGAGCTGATCAAAAAACGCGAGGTTCCCGAGCAGGAGCATCTTTTGAAGGAGCTCGGAATCAAAGAGGTCACGAACAGCGGTGAAGAAAAGGCTGATTTCAAAATCAACCGGCGCAAGTTCGCCTGCACGCTCGTCGGACGAATCGACTTCGCGGACAAACCGGAGCGTGTGGACGCCAGGGCGGGGAAAAAGGACGAGACCGCGTTCATCAGCTACCGACTTGGGTCTGGGCGAGTCACACTCCTCGCCCACGCCCATCCCTGGCGGAACCGCTACATCGGGGAAGCCGACCATGCGGCGATGCTGGCTTCCGTCGTGGGCCTAACGACGTGGGACGATGTGTGGTTTCTCAACGGCGTTCGCATTTCGTTTTGGTCGATGTTGTGGGAGCGCGCATGGCTGGCGATTGTTGCGCTCGCGCTGCTGCTGCTCGCGTGGCTCGCGCGGCACTTCCGGCGACTCGGTCCCGTGGGTCTGCTGAAGTCGGAGTCCGCCCGCGATTTCTCCGATCATCTTTTGCTCACCGGCGCGTTCCTTTGGAGGCACCGCGAGGCGGGTGCGCTCGTGCGGCCCGTGCAAAACGCGATTCACGCCGCAGCGCGTCGTCGCGGCTGGCACGAGATGGACGACGAATTTTTCCGGTTCATCACCGAGGCCAGCGGGCTAAAGCCCGAGCGCGCGCGGGCCATTATGGCGAGCGACGGTCCCGGCGATCCCCATGCGTTCCGACTTCTCATGCACGACTTGCAGAAGATGCTCGGTGCCCTCGGCGGGCTGTGAGGTCCGCGCCGACGCTCGCGAATAACCATGTTGCCCGCGCTGCGAACTCGTTGCATAGTCACGACATGAGCATGTTTTCTCGTATCTCTTCAGCCATTTTTCTCGCCTGCGCAGCGGCGCATTCTCAGGTGCCGCTCCGGGCTTCACGGGTGTAACTACGGCCTCGCTGCCGGGAACCTTCGGTGCCTCAGCCGGCGGCGTCTGTGAATGC
>JAYSTZ010000503.1:0-3317 GCA_043719365.1 Verrucomicrobiaceae bacterium
ACGGAGCGCGTTCCGCAGCCGCCGCGATGATTGCTTTTGCCTGCGCTGCCGGGACGGGAAAAGAGAGCGTGCCCACGTCCTCGACGACGATTTTCGGCATCGCCGTCTCCACCGCCCCCGCCGAGTAAAACTCGCCGGGCCGCTTCACGGTGGAGAGCAGCGACTCGAGTTCGCTGAATGACTTGCTGTAGGTGACTTGGATCGGTGTATCGGCCATACGCACCCCACTACCCAATCGCGCCCACGCTGGCTATCGCGGAGTTGAGCAGCGTCGTCGTGCGCTCCCGAAAATCGAGAACGCCTACCGTGCCGCCACCGCTCGCAACACGGCATCCAGCACAGCGTCGAGATGCTTGCCCAGGTCTTCGGCTAGGAAGCGGAGGATGAGGTAGCGGTTCGTTTGTAAAAGTGCGTCCTTGCGGCGGTCGCGGCGGTAGTGCTCGGGCGTGAGATGTTGCGGGCCGTCTATCTCGATGGCGATGCGGTGTTCGGTGCTGAGGAGGTCAATTTCCAGCTCGCCGAAACCGTCGAACGGGATGGGGAGTTTGGTGTTGAGGCGGAATTTCCCGGCAAGCGCAGGGAGGGTTTCGAGGCGGCGGGAAAGGAACGCTTCGCTCGCGCTGCGGGCGCGATCTGTGGAATCGGCGAGCGAGCGCGTGGCGTGGACGAAGAGCGTGGCGAGCGGCTGATCCACGCCATCGCGGATGAGGCGTTGCACGCTCGCGGCGTAGTCGTTTTTCCACTGCGAATCTATCGGCAGCGGCACGGCGGCGGGCAAAGTAGTCAGCGACTTTAGTCGGCAAATCGTGGCGCGAAGGTGCGACTTCCGCTCCGCATAAATACGTCATTCGTTAAGCTGACGTCGCTCCTGCTGACGACGCTGTACCGGCTGAAGTCGGGAACTACTTTGGCGACGATGACGCGCGGCTCGCTCTGCGGAATGTCGCGCAGTTGGCCCAGCGCAGCAGTGAGCGGTTTGCGGCCCATCCCGCCTTGTCATGCGCTGACGTTTGCGACACAGATGTCTTCGATATGAATCAAGAATCCCGAAACTACTTTCTCGTTCGCTCCTGTAGAGCCATCCCGTTTGAACACGACGTGGTTGGCGTCGGATGGGACGATGAGGACTTTTCAATGACTGCCACTGGCAATGAAATCGTCGATAAACTCAACGCAGAAGGGTGGGATTTAGGACGTAACTCAAATCAGATACGCCGTTTCAAATCCATACGTGCTGGCGACGTTGTCGTGGTCCCTTATTGGGGAACATTGGCTGTCGGCATCGCCACGGGCGAAGCCCTCTACGACGGAAACTATTACGGCAAAGACGGATGCAATCAGCTTCGCGTTGTTTTTCCAAAAGATGCACATGGGAAGGTCCGCCTTATTTCCCGCAGCGATGTATCCGAAGGATTACAGTCGCGGTTGAAGATTCGTATGACCATCGTGAGTCTTGCTGAGTTTCAGCCCGAATTGGACTCGCTGTTGGCGAAGACTCAGGCAGGCGAGTCTTATTCCTGGAGCGCGGAAATCGTCACACGAGAGCAAGGTATCCAAGCCGAGGCGAAACGACAGCTTTTAACCAATATTAGATCGGGTAGAACAGGCTTGAAAGCAGGTGGCATCGGGCTGGAAAAACTCGTGCGCGATCTCTTGATTGCAGACGGATTTTCTGCCGACATTTTGGCGAAAACAGCGTTTCCCGAGTACAGCGATGCAGACATCAAAGCGTCGAAAAGTAACAAGCTGCGAGATGATGAATTCCTCGTCCAAGTAAAGCATCACTCAGGAGTCACGGGAGACTGGGGGCAACAGCAGCTCAAGCAGATTAAACAACTTTTACCGGAGGAGTTTGCCGACTTCCACCTCGTGCTGATAACAAGCGGCGAGGTGGACACAAAAGAAAAGGCCAGAGCTGAGGCGGACAAGGACTTTCCAATTACCATCTTGGACGGTTCAGACTTGGTGGATTGGATTTTTGAGACGCTCGCTCTCCTTTCGACGGAAACAAAAACCCGACTCGGCATTTCGATGATTCCGCAGATACTTCACTGAGCTACTCGATCTGTAGAAATGGCACGCCACTATCTCAGCTACGTAAAGCCAGAAAAAGCCGCCTATGAAGTGCAGCGTCAAGAAGCGGAATCCCTCGTGCTCGACCATTGGGCGAGCGACCAATACAAAAAGGTGCAACGTGGCGACGAACTCTGGCTCGTCACCATTTTCGAGGGAAAACTGTTTCTGTTCGGCCACTTGGTTGTCTCACAACTCGTGTCGCACCAAGAGGCTGTTGCCATTCTGGAAAGGGACGACCTGTGGGACGCAGAGTATCATGTGATTCCTGAACCCGAAGACGCAGAGGGCTTGGAAATCGTGGACATTCACGAGCTTGCCGACGCGCTCCGTTTTGAATCGGAACAAGACCACCTTCGTTTTGAGCATGACGGCACGCTGACACCTCAGCAGCTCCAAACCATGCGGCGCCTCACCCCGGAAACTGCCAACCTTTTTGAAGTAGTTTGGTATCCCGAAGAGGATGAGGAATTTGAAGCGGCGGAAGGTTTCCAGCCCGAAAGCGCACTTCGCAAGCAAGTAGAGGAAGCAGCAGTAAACCGCGCAATCTCCGCGCTGGAGAACGAAGGCTGGTGCGTGCGCTCGGTGGAGTTGGAGCGGTGCGGTTTCGACCTGCATTGCAAGCGAGACGATGAGGAGCTGCACGTCGAGGTGAAGGGTTCATCAGCCATCGGCGGCGGCTTCATCATCACCGCGCAAGAACTCTCGCGGGCAAAAAACGACCGTCACTTTGAGCTTTGGTCCATCCAAGACTGTCTCTCGGAAAAGCCGCACGTTGCGCGTTACACGGGCGGAGAACTCACCGCTCGTTTCGCCTTCGAGCCTATTCAGTTTCGCGCAACCGAAAAGCGAGACTCGGGCGGCTTTGACTCACCCTCTTAATCCACCGCCAGAAACCAGCACCGCTCATCGCGCAACATCGGATACACGCCCATGACAAAAGGCTGCCCGCGCTCATCCGCCCCCGAGAGATGCGCCCGCACGACCTCCTCGCCGACCGGCAGCCATGCTTGATGCGGGCAATCCCCGCACTTGATACACGGCTTTTCGCACACCCCGCGCACCCACTCATTCCCACACGCAGGCGAATACCCCGCCCGCCCTGTTTTCCGGCTCTCAAACCGACGCGGATAAACGTCCTCTCGCCCACGAAACAGCGAGCGAAAGAGCGCGATTTTCTCGGCTGGTGGTGATGCGCTGGTGATGTGAGCGAATGAATTCAATGACTGCCAAAGCTACGGAAT
>JAYSTZ010000504.1:0-3315 GCA_043719365.1 Verrucomicrobiaceae bacterium
GATCTCGATGCGCTCGATGGTGTCGATGTCCGAAGGGGAGGCGAACTTGATTGCACCAAAGACGCCGTCCCTCGTGCGCTGCGCCCGCCAGACGATGCCGAGGCCGCCCTGCCCGGCGACGCTGAGAAGCTCCCATCCGGGCACGTCGGACTTCGCCGGATCGCTGTCAGCGACGAGTACGCTGAGCAAGGCGGCGGGGCTTAATCCGCGAAGGCTTTCGCCGCTGTCGCTTCCGTGCACACGTTGATTCATCGGTAGGTGTTACTGGGAAACCGCGTTTTTGTGACATTCTATTTGCACAAAAGTGATCGCAGTTCCCGGCCAAGTTGCGCTTCGGAGGTAATCCCCAGCCTCGCCGATGCCAGGTCGAGAAGGGCGCGGCGGTATCTCTGCCGCATCCGAACAGCGGACTGTCGCAGAGCGGCACCCGTCACCCCTAGATGCGGGCCAAGTTGCTCGTAAGTGTCATCCGCCAGCGGGGACTCTAGTGCCGGGAGGAGGGCCTCGAACATCGCCCGACGGCCCGTTTTCTCATAGTGGTCGCCGACACGTTCCAGCGCCTCATCCATCAAAGTCAGCGCCCAGGTGCGCGCGTAAACATGATCGGGACTGGTCGATTGGATGGCGTCAGCGGAGTAGGCGGCTTCAACGCCAGCCCAGTCGATGCCCGCGGAGATGATGTTCACGGTGCGCTTGACGGTCTCCGTCTTCGCATGCTCGGCGGCGAGGTAATTGGAGAACGAAGTGAGGAGCCAGGAGCGAAGTCTGCCGCGGGATTCGTCGGCCTGAGCGAGGAGATTGTTGCCGCACAGCCGGGCAAGGAATCCCTGCACGCCATCGGCGGCATCTTCGGGGGAGGCACCGCGCTTTCGCGCCCACGCGTAAAGAGGATACCAGTAGAAGCCGAGCCAGTCGCCCAGCGCCGTATGCACAATTGCGGCACGACGGACGAGCGACCAGCGGGTGCGGGGAAAGAGCCCGTCTCCTTTGAGCTCGGGTGCGTCTAGAGTACCATTGAGGGTGGCAGTGGATAAGTCCGGAACGTCGCTCATTGAAGCAGTGTCGGGGTGGTCGCTCTAGAGCGTGCCGCGGCGCTTGATGTCGAGGTAACAGTTGGCGAGCGCCGCTGGGAGGGCCGGGGCGGTTTCATCGAGAGTGAGAATCCCGTGGTCCCGCAGGGCACGGAGGAATCCAGCGCGCTCTTCGAGATAGGAGAGACCCGCGCCGACGAAGAGGGCGTCTTCCAGCGTGGCGACAGGCTGGCGGACGCGCTCGACAACGCCGCGTTCGCGGAGGTTCGCGACGACGACAAGGTGCTTGCGGCGGAGAAGCTGGAGAGGCGGAAGAAGATGTGCGGAGTCTTCGGTGCGTAAATTTGTAAGCAGGACGACCATTGCGCGGCGGCGTTGACGCACCATGAGTCGCTCGACGGCTTCGCTAAAGTCGCTGGGCTCGGGCGTGGCCTGGTAATCGTAAAGGTGGTTGAGCAGGACGCTCATGGAATGCTGGCCTTTGACGGGGGGCATCCACCGGTTCGTCCCGCCGAAGCCCATGACGCCCACTTGATCGCCTTGGCGAAGGGCGATGTAGCTGAGAAGGAGGGTGGCATTAAGGGTGTGGTCGAATTGAGACAAATCGCAATCGATGGCCCGCATACGCCGCCCGCAATCGAGCAGAAAGATGAGAGTCTGATCGCGTTGTTCGCGGAATTCACGAGCAATGAGGATGCGTCGCCGGGAGGTGGCTTTCCAGTCGATCTGCGAAAGCACGTCGCCGTCTTGGTAGTCGCGCAATTGATGAAACTCGCGGCTTTGTCCGGCGATGTTTTTTGCAACAATGCCCATCTGGCTCGTGCGGTTGCTCATGGCGAGGAGCGTGTAGCGGACGACGGGCTCGTAGTTGGGATAGACTTTGACTTCCGTATCCTCGCCAAGCCGGTAGGCCCGCTGCCAGAGCCCGAGCGGCGATGTCTCGCGAACGTGGCACGCGGTAAAGGTGACGGGCCCACGCTCGGTAGCCGTGGCTCTATAAGTAACGCGCGTCATTCCCCTGCCCTGCACCATGCCGCTCCACGGGAGGTGCTCGCTGGTGACAGTCGGCGGCAGCCCGTCGAAGAACTCGGCTGTGACCCGAGCGCTGTTGGGATTATGCAGCCAGATGGAGATCTCATTTTGAACGCCCAGCGCAAGTCTGCCGGGGAGCTGGCGCTCCAAAGTCATGCGCTTGCGCACGGCCATGAGGCCAACATCCGCCGCCGCAACGCCCAGCAACAAGCCGCCCGCCAAAGCGCACATCGTCGTGAACCGCGGCCAAACCGCTGCGAGCACGCCGAGGATGGCAAGCGCGGAGACGAGGCGAATGAGGCGGCCTGTGGGGATCATCGACTAGCGCCGCGGTGCCTCGGTGGAGCGGATGATGGTCTCCAGAACCTGGTCCACGCCCTGCCCGCTGATGGCGAGCTCCGGCGCGATGGCCACACGATGCCGGAGCACGGGGAGAGCGGCGGATTTAATGTCGTCCGGCGTAACGAAGTCGCGGCCCGCCATGGCCGCAAACGCCTTGCCCACCCGCACGAGCGCGATGGCCCCGCGGGTGCCCGCACCGAGGGCGATCCCTTGCGTGCTGCGCGTGGCGCGGGTGAGGCGGACGGCGTAATTAACAACCTCCGGGACGACTTGGAGCGAACCGACTGCACGCTGAAGTTCCAGGATGTCCTGGACCGAGCAGACCTGCGACAGCTCGCTAACTTTGAGGCCGCCGCCATTTAAAAGATCGTTCACCACGCGCTCCTCCTCGGCAATCTCGGGATAGTCGATGAGCACCTTCATAAGGAACCGGTCGAGCTGTGCCTCGGGGAGCGGATATGTGCCCTCCTGCTCGATCGGGTTTTGCGTGGCGAGCGTCATGAACGGCGGCGCGAGGACGTGGCTCTCGCCGTCGATGGTCACCTGCCATTCCTGCATGACTTCGAGCAACGCAGCCTGCGTCTTGGCCGGGGCACGGTTGATTTCGTCGGCAAGGAGAAGGTTCGTGAAGACAGGCCCTTTTCGCACGCGGAACTCCTGCGCCGACATGTCATAGAGCGTATGCCCGGTGACATCGCTGGGCATCAAATCCGGCGTGAACTGAATGCGCCGGAACACACCGCCAAACGTCTTCGCGAGAGCGAGAATGAGATGCGTCTTCCCAAGCCCCGGCTTGCCCTCCACGAGCACATGCCCGCCTGCCAGAAAAGCAGCGAGCACCTGGTCGAGAACATCGTCCTGCCCAAGAAACACCCTCCGCACTTCGGTGCGGATGGAATGAACGAGCTGG